>CAZEIY010000633.1:0-2582 GCA_964512375.1 uncultured Rickettsiales bacterium
TGTGGTTCCAGCACCTCTCACTGGCTGGGTTGACACTGATTCTCTTTATCCCGGGGCAGCGCCACGGCCTGATGCTCTACGACCTCGGTGAGTTGAGCTTCTTTGTGCATGCTCTCCACGAGGGAAAAATTCCGGGTCTCGACTTTGTGGTCAATGGCTACGGTCCTGCTCGCTACCTGTTGCTCTCGTGGCTGCTTCCACTCGTGGATAGCGAGCTCGCTGCTCTGCATGGCTTCTTCCTGGTGGTCCGACTGCTGGTGGTTGCAGCGCTCTTCCAGCTGAGTCGTCGACTTCTGCCCGCGCCCTGGTCTCTTCTGCCGGTTGTAGCCTTTTTGGTTGCGCCCGGGCCGCTACACAAGGGGCTCTTCGTGCTTGGGAGCGTGTCGCTTGTCCTGGGAGCGCTGCGCTACCTCGATCGTGCTGGCCGGAGCCGCGCTCTGCAGCTCGGGCTTGTGGTGGCTGTTGTGGGGTCCTGTCGCCTCGATCTGGGGTTATTTGGTCTGGTCTTGGTGTCTGGTCTCTGTCTCAGCTCGCGTTCTCGTCGCCGCGATCTGCTTGCTGTGCTGCTGCCTGTCGGGCTGCTGGCGGGGGCCTGCGTGCTCTGGCTTGCTTCGAAGGGTCCAGGGGTGCTCTCGGCGGTCCTCGGACAGGCCTTTGCTGATGCCCTTGCGAACCAGGGGGTCGACTTCCCTCTCTTTCCGGGTCCTGGCGAGCTCCTCGCGCTGGACTCTCTTGATCCCTGGCTCTTGTGGTTGCCTATTGCTGTCTACGGGACGCTGCTGATCCGTCTGCAGCTCTACCTGCCCGTCGTCTTGCGGGAAGGGCGCGCAGGCAATGCTCTGGCCAGGCAGGGGCGTTGGGTCGTGCTCCTTCTGGGTGTTCTGACCTGCAATCAGGTTCAGATGAAGCCGGAGCTGGGCCACCTGCTGCAGGCCGGACCTCTGCTCTACCTCGCAGCCGTGGTCGTGCTGGCAGATCTTGCGCTCGGCAGGGCGAGTGGTTCTCCTGGTCTCTCCCCATCGTCTCAGGCCAGAAGGAAGCGCCGCAGTGTCTTGTTATTCGCGGTGGCGCTGCTTCTACCTGTCGCCCTGCTCGTATCGGTGCTGGGTGAGCATAAGGGCTCGATCTACACCGGCTCCTTCACCATCCCCTGGGATCGAGATCAACCGCTCGACACCGAGATGGGGCGTACCTGGTTGAGCGGTCCAGAGCATGCGGAAATGAAGCCGCTCCTTCATTGGATTCGGAATGAGGCGCCTCAGGGGCCTCTGTGGGTTCCTACTCACCAGCCGTTGCTCTACTCGCTGACCGGGCGCGCCGACATCTCGGGTTTCTCATCGCTCGTTTACTACGCGGACAGCGAGACTCGTCAGGACCTGCTCATCGAGCGCCTCGAGGAGAACCCGCCAGCCGTAGTCGTCTTCGTCGACGATTCCATCGAGGGGCCTCGCCTGCTCATCGAGAACGCTGCGCCCAGGGTGCTCGGCTGGATTCGGGAGCGATACACCGAGAGAGCACGTTTTGGCGCCAATGTTCTGATGATCGAGAAGCCCTGAGCTTGAGTCGCTACACTCTCGCCATGTCACGTCTACTCGCTCTTCTTGTCGTGTTCGCTGCCTCTGGTTGCGCCACGGTGCCAAATACCGGCGCTCTCCTGGATCCTACAAAGGCGGCGGCTCAGGCCCCCGAGGAATTCACGGTGAAGTTGGTCACCACGAAGGGAACGGTGCTCATCGATGTTGTCCGAAGTTGGGCACCCAACGGCGCGGATCGCTTCTTCAACCTGGTGCAGGCCGGTTATTTCGACGGCAACTATTTCTTTCGCACCATCGCGGGCTTCATGTCGCAGTTCGGACTCCACGGTGACCCGGCAGTGACCGAAGCCTGGGGAATGGAGTCGATTCCAGACGATGCGGCGCTCGAGTCAAACACCAAGGGAATGGTGACCTTCGCCATGGCGGGGCCAAACACGCGGACAACCCAGCTCTTCATCAATCTCAAGGACAATCTGTTTCTCGACAGCCAGGGCTTCTCGCCCATTGGCAAGGTGCGGACCATGAAGGTCGTCGACAAGCTCTGGGTGGGGTACGGCGAGGCACGATCGATGGGTGGCCTTGGGCCGGAGCAGGCCCAGATCATGGAGCAGGGCAATGCCTACCTGGATGCCGAGTTCCCGAAGCTGGATCGCATTGTCCGCGCGACGATTCAGCGCGGGCGCTGAGCGGGTCTGTCTGACCGGCTCTCATTCTCCAGCGCTGTCGTTATCCCCGGCCATCGGAGGTTCGCTCTTCGCGCTGTCGTCGCCACCCGATGCCGCGCTCTCATCAGTCCGGGCTCTCGCTCCCGCGTCATCGCGCTCACGACTTCTTTGGGCCAGAACCTTGTACGGCGGCCTCTCGGCCGCCGTAGCAATTGGTACTCCCAAGGGGAATCGAACCCCTGTCTCCGCCGTGAGAGGGCGGTGTCCTAACCGCTAGACGATGGGAGCGGAACGTGCAGATTGAGTGGTTGAGGCGCCAGGATTCGAACCTGGAACCGCCTGATTCAGAGTCAGGTGATCTGCCAGTTGATCTACGCCTCAA
>CAZEIY010000634.1:0-2567 GCA_964512375.1 uncultured Rickettsiales bacterium
GGGACGAACCCCGAGGATGCAGATCGAGGTCGCCATGGGTAGCTATGAGTTGACGTTGAGCAAGCCTGGTTTCCGCACTGCAAGGGTACCTATACTGGTTGAGCGGAACGACCAGACCCGGGTGCACGTTCACCTCTTGCCCGATGGCAGCTTGTCAGAGGATTTCATGCATGTGCCCGCGGGCATGTTCTGGATGGGCGGTGATCCCAATGCGCTTGGGTCACTGCCTCGTCAGCAGGTCTACGTGCATGATTTCGCAATAGCCAGGCGGCCGGTGACGATGTCTGAGTACCTCTTGTTCGTTAATGAGCTGGCACAAGAGGACCCTGTCCAGGCCCATTTTCACGCTCCTCGCGACGCTGCTGAGGAGAAGGGCTACTTCACGCTGCAGCCTGGGGGAGAGTTCGTTCTGCCGGAGTGGTTCCGAGGTGCCGGAATCCGTGTGACAGCGACGTTGCCGGTGTTTGGAGTCTCCTGGGAGGCGGCACGAGCCTACTGCGAGTGGTTGGGCAGGAAGGAGGGGGCTGTGTTCCGCTTGCCGAGCGAAGCTGAATGGGAGAAGGCGGCTCGCGGCGTCGACGGTCGTTTCTTTGCCTGGGGTGACAAGGGAGATGGAGGTTTCTGTAAGTGCTCAGAGAGTCGACAGGGAAGGCCTGCTCCTGAGTCATCGGAGAATTTCTCCCAGACAGATCGTTCTCCATATGGTGTGGAGTCCATGGGCGGAGGTGTCGCCGAGTGGTGTGACGGCTGGTGGGACGATGAAATGACCCTTCGGCCGGTCCGGGGGGGCTCCTGGGTTCAGCCGGTGAACCACGCGCGCGTTTGCACACGTGTTGGACACCTGGCTCGAGAAGTCTTTGCTCATGTGGGCTTTCGAATCGTGCGAGAGATTGAGCAGCGACATCTCCCCGATGCACGGCAGCCACTCGGCCAGACCCAGCCTATGTTGTCCTGACCGGGCAGTGCCTCGCCTTGTGCTCTAGCGGCTCAAGGGGCGCTGTGAGAGGAACAGCGCGTAGTACTTAAGTACCTTTTCGACGTAGTACTGGGTCTCACGAAAAGGAGGGATTCCGCCGTATTTCCGAACGTTTCCCGGGCCAGCATTGTAGGCCGCGAGCGCGAGTCGACGATCGGAGAAGCGATCCAGCATCTTCCTGATGTAGCGAGTGCCTCCGAAGATATTCTGGTCGGGGTCGTAGGGTCGGTCGACGCCCAGGCCCCGTGCTGTAGCGGGCATCAACTGCATCAGACCCTGAGCGCCAGCGGGTGACGTTGCTTTGCTGTTCATGCCCGACTCCACAAGAACAATCGCCTTGATGAGCTCCGGGCTCACCTTGTAGGTGGCGGCGGCGCGCAGGATGATCGAGTCCCATCGGTCGATATTCTTCTTCAAGAGAGCGGGGTCCACCTGCGCCCACTTGACGGGACGCCCATCGAGGACGCGCAGGTACACTGAGAAGCTCTCATCGCCACTCGGGGGGGTGTCGGTGAAGGTGAGCACACCATCGGATGTGGTGCCCATGTAGATGTCACCGGAGCCTGCATTGGCCGGCGAGATCATTGCCAGGAGCAGCATCAGAGTGGCCAGGAGTTGCAGTGGGCTGCTGAGCGTCCTCATCGGCGCGACGATACCGTGTTGCCTGCAAAGTCGATAGTATCTCCTGCTGTGGTCGACACCTCTCCCATCTCGCGTTGTGACTTTCTCATCATTGGCGCTGGCCTTGGGGGACTTAGCGCCGCGCTGAGAGTGGCTGAGCATGGCTCGGTCATCGTACTCGCCAAGGACGAGCCCCGGCTCTCAAACACTGCCTACGCTCAGGGCGGCATCGCTGCTGTCTGGGACGAAGACGACTCCATCGACAAGCATGTCGTCGATACCCTGGAGGCGGGTGCCTTCCTCGCTGATTCCGAGCTCGTGAGAGAGATCCTTGTTGCTGGCCCTGAGGCCGTCCGCAGTCTCATTGACTGGGGAGTCGAGTTCTCTCGCGATGCCTCTGAAGGTGATTACGATCTCACCCGTGAAGGAGGGCACAGCGCTCGTCGCGTCCTACATGCAGGTGACATGACGGGAGCGGAGATCCAGCGCGCCATGCTTGCTGCAGTCGCTGGGCATCCTCGCATCGATGTGCTCCAACACCACGTGGCAATCGATCTGGTCACAGAGCGGAAGGTAGAGCGCCATGTGGCCAAGCGTCGGCTCGGAATTGGTGGGGCGAGGGTTGATGTCAGTGTCCGCTACGGGCCAGGGGGGCCTGAGGGCTGGCAGCCGGGCCAACCAGACCGCTGCCTTGGTGCTTATGTGCTTGAGGCAGAGAGCGGCAGGGTTCACGTCATTGAGGCTCGGGCGACCATCCTTGCAAGCGGTGGCGCTGGCAAGGTGTACCGGTACACGTCCAATCCTGACCTCGCTACTGGTGACGGTCTTGCCATGGCCTATCGGGCGGGCGCAGTCATCGGCAACATGGAGTTTGTTCAGTTCCATCCGACCTGCCTCTTCCATCCTGGCGCCAAGAGCTTCTTGATCTCGGAGGCTCTACGCGGTGAGGGAGGCATCCTACGGCTGCTCG
>CAZEIY010000635.1:0-2566 GCA_964512375.1 uncultured Rickettsiales bacterium
GGAGCGACTCGTTTGATTTTGGTGTTGCTGGTTGAAGCGCAGCCACGGTGCAGCTCCTTCAGCCACGTGATCAAGTTGACCCTTGCCGAAACTAGGTTCGTGGGTTCCCAGGGCCTTAACTGCATTGCGATCCTTGAGGTAACCAGCCCTCTGTAGTCGTAGGAATCCCCAGTTCTCCATCTGGTCTTGCTGCGCCTTCCAGCGGGCCTGGTCTCCACTGCGCTGCTCCGCCCGTTCGACCAATTCTCCAACTCCCCTGGCAAAAGCATCGCCACCAGTGTTGGGCAGCATGTCCTGTTCCTGGAAGAAGCTGCTCCATTCATCTTGCAACTGCTGCGGAAAGTCCCCTAATTCGACCATCGTTTCGCCAGCCAGCGCTCTCTGTACTTCATGAGGAGTCATCTCTGGTTTGGGAGCTTGGTCAACGCCATCTCGAGCCGACCAGGCGCGGTTCAGATAGGAGGTGTGCATGCCATCGAAGAACTGCTGGCATTCTTTTAATGCCTGGTCATAGTGGTTCAGCGTCAGGCGTAGCCCGGTTCTTGTAACCGTCGCGCCACCAGTCCCGGGTGCCTTTTCGACCTCGATGCTGTCACCGACGTAGCCGAGCAGATCGCTGAACAGGCGCCTACCCTGCTCGGTTGCGACCCGTCGGTACTTGCCTCGGGTCCAGGCCTTAAAGCTTTCGTCTATGCCCGTGATGTAGTCTCGCGCTTCTCTCGCCAGCGTGCTCGAGACTTCTGTGACGAGCCTCTTATTCTGGCGCTTGTAAAACCTGCGAGCGATCCCGCCGTATAAGGGCAGCCACAGGGCCTCGGCCTTGTGTTGCAGTTCGAAAACCCGCTGCACCCTGCCCCCAGGGTCGAGTGCCAATGAGCCAACTTCGCATTCGGCAGCGTCCTCAGCCTGCTGTTGCTCCATCTTGGTCAACTGGTCGCGGATCAACTCACAGGCCTTTGCCGCCACCGGCACGCCCCTGGATCGCGGCTTTGCCAGCAGATCGATGATGAAGGCTCTGAGCTTTTTCTTGAACCGGTCCCGGATCGTTCCCTGCCTGTCTTTGATTGCCTTGCGATGCTCGCCATGGTCTGTCACTTCGCTTCCCGCATCGCTCAGCTTTGCCTTTACCCTCTTGCGTCCATCGGCGATGATCTTTTTCGCCTTGTCGTGAATCTCAAGGGCATAACTATCGGCAGCCGCCAGGTTACTGATGCACTCGGCAATGGGTTTGCCAGCTTCCTTGAAGTGATCTTCGACCTCACTACGAAGTTGTTTCAGGGCAACAGACACTTCGTCTGCCATCACCTCGTCGAGTGTGCCCCGGCCCTCCCCATCAGCCAGCATGTCGACAAGTATGGCTTCCCCATCGAGTTCAGCGCTCTTGACCTCGGACTTCACGACCTTTTGCAGCACCTCCATGTCCAGATTCTGCGCTGCTTGCGGATGTTGCGAACGCAAGAACTCGTACATGCGCGCCGCCAGCCACGACCCGGCAGCCCTTGTGATCCTGTAGCGCTCAAAGGGAATACGAGCCAATCCAAATGCACCAAAGGAATTGGGGAAGCGGAACACGTAGCTACGTGTTGCGGGGGTACCCTCGCCATGGTTTTGATTCCCGTCCATTACAGGAAACGAGAGGTAACTGGTCGAACTCAGGTGACTCTCGACATTGCAACGGTGCGAGCGAATGCGAGTACCAAAATCACTTTGTTCAAAGTCGAAGAACAGCGCGTCAGCCACCATGTCGAAAGCATCGTCATCGTAGGGTGTGGGCAACGTCTTCGCGGCATCGTTGCGCTCGCCGACCAGGTAGACCTGGTTGAACGGGTCTTCGAGGAGGTCCTGCTCATCCCACCCGCCGTAGCTCAACGCAGGAGGCTTCAGACCTTCGGCCCGGGAGGCAGAGAGCTGATTCAACTCAAGCAGCGCAGCATAGCCGTTGGCGTTGACTTCCTCGATCATGCGTGGGCCCGTGATTTTTTGCTTGTACACACCCGGAAGCAGGAGGTAGGCACTGATCGCAACTGGGGCAGTTCTTGACAGGGCTCGGATCACCCGAGCCACTTCGATGAAGCAACCGGATCCAGTTCCGCCGGCCAGGGAGCCGAGCACAACGATGCTGATGCGGCCATCGTCAATCTTAAATTGGTATCGGTCGGCATCGTCGCCGATGTCGGGTCGTTGCAGCTTCTCGTATTTTCGTACGTACTTTGACTTGAAGTCATCGAAGGCCTCGGAAAAGGCCAGGCGTCCCAAAGCACGAATCTGCCCAGCGCCCGCTTCGGCGGCCGCCCCGGTCCCTAACCCCTTGAGCATTTCGAAGTCGAGCCATTCTTCCAGCCAGGGGTACTGATGGCGGTTATTGATGATCTGCGTGATGCGTTCCCCGCCCAGAGTCAGGTCGACAATGTCGTTTGGCGGAAACTTCAGACGCTCAACGACGTCCTCATTCAGGGCGATCGTCTGGTTATTCATGTCGCGCTTATCTGTGTCGAGCCACAGGTATTCCTGAAAGGGCAGTTGGCCGACGCCATAGGCCTCGAAAACCCGCCGGCGAAGGCGCATT
>CAZEIY010000636.1:0-2551 GCA_964512375.1 uncultured Rickettsiales bacterium
ATGCTCTGTGGCTTGTCACAGCGGTAGCAGTGGGGCCGAGCCTCAGTCTGAAGGGGTCGTATCATGGCGTACAGGGCGGATGAGAGACCCTATGTTAACCCTGCCGAGCTAGCCGCAGGTCTCCCGTTCGCCGATCTGTAGAACTGACGAAGATGTGTGCGGTTTGGCGCATACCCCCCAGGAGTTGCTGGGAAGCACCCTTGCAAAGCGCTTCGAAGTGGATGAATCCGAGCCGTTGGGACGATGCTCCCCCTCAGACTCTACGGCACTGTTGTGTCAGGAACACTCCCCCAGCAAATGACCTCGCCCGACCCGAGCATTCCGCAGTAACCCAGACTATTTCCGTAGATATCCGTGAAACTGCCGCTGGTTGGAGTACCTCGGAACCCTCCCTCATTGCCCCAACAATGGACCCGACCATCGCTTGCGATCGCGCAATTGGAATCATTCCTCGACGCGAAAATTCCCGAGAAAGTTCCCGAAGGAGCGTTGCTCACCTGGCCAACTCCGTCTCCGCCCCAACATTGCAGACTAGCGCTTGAGTCAACAGCACAAGTCCACTCCCGGCCAGCGGAGACTGCTGTGAAGGTGCCACTCGGAGTGTCGCCGACCTGTCCCGAGTTGTCCCTTCCCCAACACTGCAGTGCCCCCGCGGTATTGAGACCGCAACCGTGGAAATTCCCTAGCGTGAGCTCCGTGAAGGTACCCGAAGGAGTGCTGCTCACTTGCTGGTAATTGTCCCTTCCCCAGCACTGCAGGTTTCCAGAACTCGCCAACGCGCAGTAGTGAGCATAGCCGGCAGCCAACTGGGTGAACGACCCAGAAGGCGTGTTAGTGACCACCCCATATGCATCGTTGCCCCAACAGTGAATGCTGCCACTCGAATCCAAGGCACAAACGGAATACCACTGTGCCGCTGCTAGATTGGTGAAACTACCAGTCGGAACACTGCTTACCTGCCCGGATCCGCCCTCTCCCCAGCATTCTACTGTCCCATTCGTTCGGATCCCACAGCTGACGTTGTTCCCAATTGCCACTGACAAGAAGGTCCCGCTGGGTGCTGTAGCTTGCCCTTCATTGTTGCTCCCCCAGCAATGAACTTCGCCGCCAGTGTCTATTGCGCACTGGTGTCCTGGGTAGGTTGGTCCATTCGATACCGGCAGAGCGATTGCCGTCAAAGTGCTGCTAGCCTCAACGATGAAGGAGGAGCTGCCGCACTGAAATCGTAGTCGCGTCGGCCGTCCAGAAAGGGTCTCGAGCACCTGGCAGTCATTTCCCCCTGAACCAGCCCATCCGACACTGCCGTTGTCATAGGTCAAGACCTCACCGCTTGAGGCACTGCTCGCATCCAGCTGGGTGGGATCGAGGGTCGAGGCGGCTGTGAGCGCCGGGCTGCCACCAATGCTGGTGCTCGCCTGTAGATTCAGGGTCATGACCTCGATCAAGGTCTGCAACTCAGTCTGGGTAAGGTTGGTGTCTGTGTCCTCTCCACACTCCCATTGGGGACTGCTGCTCGAGTAGACGAGGACCTGCCCTGGGTTGCAGCTCGTGCTGGCCAGGAGATCGGTGTTGGTGGTGTGGGCGCCAGTGGCGTAGCCGTTGTTGGCGACGAAGGCGTCCACCTCGGTCTCGGTCAACTGGGTGTCGGTGTCGGTAGTGTGCGGGCCGACCGCGTAGTTGTTGTTGGCGACAAAGGCATCCACCTGGGCCTCGGTGAGCTGGGTGTCCGTGTCCAGATCCGTGCCGCAGATCCACCCGCCCAACCCCGGCCCAAGCACCGGGATCTCACCCGGCAGGCATACAAGAGTTGCGAGGCTGTCGTTGTCCTGTGCGCAGTCCCAGGCGCCGAGAGCAGTGCTGTACTTCGCGACGAAGCCATCAGCGCAGGGCAAGCCGAGCAATGTGTCGCTGTCAGCGTCGCCGTCGCTGAGGTCGGCAGGCACCCCGGTCAGCTCGCTCCAATCCGTCGGTGTTCCGAGCCAGTTGCCCGCGCTGTCGATGACTGTATTCCCGCCAATAGCGATCTCGTCCGCGTCCACCGCGCCACCCTCAACCGACTCGGCCACCGCGGCGCGCAGCGCGTAGGGCACCGAGACGACCTCCTGGCGAGGACTCAGTTCCACTCCGTCTACGGAGAGCTGTAGCCAAACCGTGCTGCCGGCAAACAGCAGGTCATCAAGCGGGGTCACCGTACCCAAGATGATGGAGTAGTAGCCCTCCTCGAACTGCACGACGCGCTCCTCGCGCCAGACCTCGTTGCCGTCGGTCTCAGCATCATGAAGAGTGAACGCCAGGCCGTGGCCTCCAGTCAGTGGCGTCCCGTCGCCATCGAGCAGCCGGCCCTGCTGACTGAGCCTGGTCGGTGCGGCCAGCGCCATACTCGCGCACAGCAGGGTGATCAGGGTGACCAGGAGGGTAGTTCGAGTGTGCATGGCTTCTCCCCAGGAGCCGGGCTTGATGCCAGCTGGATCGGAAGACTACCGCGACGGCCCGAGGAGGGGGTCAGGCTTTACAAGCGTCCCGTATTGTCAAACCGACTGGGCGAGGAACA
>CAZEIY010000637.1:0-2542 GCA_964512375.1 uncultured Rickettsiales bacterium
GGGATGCACTGGGTCTATCGGGCGAGCAACACCTACACCGATGGCGATGCACCAGCCTCTGACGGCGATCCGGTTCTCTTCTTCGAGGCGATTGGAAACAACATCCCGACCGTCTCGACCCTCGAGTGGAGATCACCGTATGACTATTCGGCCGAACCTGTCTGGTACGCGGATCTGGGCCCGCGGCCTGCCTATGTCGATCGCGGCGGTGGCGATGAATACGTGCGCTTCATCAATGGCCTCTCCTCGAACTTCGAGACGGAGCCGGGTCAACTCTCTCCGCGAGAGGCGATGGGGGAGGACTTCCACTTCATCCAGTGCTTCCGCACGATGCCTGGTGCGCACTATGAAGGGTCTGTGACGGGGGGCTTCAGCTGGAAGGACCGCATGGGCGATGGTAACCAGATCGGGCTCACCGTCGCTGACTACGATTTCGTGCTGGGACCGTCCGGCAAGGTCACGAACTGGGGACAGGACAACCTCGTCGAGATCAGGCTGTTCGCAGATGGCGACGCTGAGTTCTGGCTCAACGGCGAGCGCATCATCGAACACAGCTTCCCCGACCTGGTACAGACCGGCCTGCACGAGTTCATTCTCGGGACGAACTCACACGTAATGTCGAATCACTTTCGTGCCGTGATGTTCAAGCGCGGCAGTCACTTTACCGAGGCGGAGCTCGAGGTCGTCTACGACACCACGCACGCACTATGGCCTCGCGACCGGCTTCCGACTTTCCCCTACCTGGAGGGCGCTTACCCCAACATAGCGACCACGTGGGACGGTACTACCAAGACCTGGGCGCCGCCCACCGGCACGTTCAGCGGTGGAAATGGCGAGGAGGGAACCCACCAGTACCAGTGGTACTACTGGGACGCGAACGATCCGGCCTTCTCGGACAACTCGCTGAGATCACACCTCCCGATCCCAGGTGCCACCCAGGCAACGCTGACTCGTACCGACTACGAACCCGGCAATGCCTTTGGCCATAAGGCGATCTTCGACGAACCTCACGATGGCCATGTCCGGGTCATGCGCCTCATCACACCCACTGACAGCAGCGGTGCTCAGGGTGAGTCCCTCACAGGCGGTTGGGCCTACGACAACATCCCCTGACCCAGCATGGAATGGTCTCTTCCTGCTCTGCTCTTACAGAGCTTCGTCTGCCGGGCAGGCGCAGGCTCGTTTAGCGGTGGACACCACCGTATTGGCTGAGGTCGACGCGCTGTCACCCATCCGTCTTTGTTACTCTCCGGTGGTCGCCCGTCTACGGCTATCAACTGCACCGTCAGCCCTCACCGAGGCTGCGTGGTACTTGGTCGCTGGTGTGTGTTCTTTGCAGCGGAGCGACGAGTACGTAGTACGGGTCTACTGCTCGAAGCAATAGATGGAACTGGAGTTGAGCCCGCAGCCATTCAGGAAGCTGTAGTCAGTCCAGTCCGAGGCGACCTGAGAGCTTCCCGACTGAGTCCAGTGGAACACGGAGCCCACTGCGCTGCCGGGTGGGTCCAGGTGTGGTGAGCCCGTGCTGTCGTCGCTGGTCCAGTCGTAGCAGTGGCAGGTAGTACTACCGTAACAGGTCGACGGGGCGCCCTGTGGGCTGGTAAGTCCTGGGTTGCCGTCGGTGAGGGTGTTGCTGAACACGGTCGTCACGTAGGGCCCAGTTGGCAAGTACACCGACTGACCCAGCTCGCTCTTGTCGATAGGACAGTTCAGGGCGCCGTCTGTCAGGTCGTTCCAGTTCGTGGCAACGACAGCGCCATCGACCCGTACGTAGGGGAGGTCGTGGGACCGGGTGAATCGATCCGCGGGCGAAGACGCAGAATCGCTCAGCCAAGCCATGAAGGTGCCGGGCAGGCTTGCGGTTGTGGCCAGTGCCTGGCAGAGCGCATCTGCGCCGGCGACTCCACCGAGATTGCCCCCTGGCTGGGTACTCGATAAGAACACCAACTTGCCCTCGGGAGGATTGGGATTGGTCTCACACTGCAGCGGCAGGACAGTGTCGTCGTCGTCGCCGGTGCTGTCGTCGTCATCATGCGCTGAATCGTCGTCACCGGTTGTGTCGTCGTCGTCACCGGCGCTGTCGTCGTCACCGGCGCTGTCGTCGTCACCGATGGTGTCATCGTCACCCATGGTGTCGTCGTCATCACCGATGGTGTCGTCGTCATCACCGATGGTGTCGTCGTCATCTCCGACCGCATCATCGTCATCAGCAGCGCTGGAGTCGTCATCATCGCGGCCTCCACAGCCCGGCGACAACACAACCAACGCAGCACTGAGCAAGAGAAGCAGAAAGGCCCTGAGATTCATCGATTCCTCCACTCTGGTAGGCGCCCGCAGGACGGCCGCGCGGCGGAACCATACAGGATTTGCAGGCGCTCCCGAAGCGCTCTGTTACTGCGTGCCAGGTCCGGTGTCCTCAGCGTCCACACTCTTTTCAGCCCTGTATGCAGCCTAGCCCTGGGTTACCTTTCGAGCTCCCTGCTTGAGCAGCCAAAGCTCCAGCCGTTCCCGTTGATCTCCCTGGACCAGGACGTCCGGCCCT
>CAZEIY010000638.1:0-2536 GCA_964512375.1 uncultured Rickettsiales bacterium
GAATTGGCGGTGTCGACTTCCGCCTTGGCGATCTCGCGCACCTGCCTCTACACGATGGTGAGGTCGACGCTGTTGTTGCCAACATGGTGCTTCACCACGCTCCGGAACCGGCCCAGGCTGTTGCAGAGATCCACCGTGTCTTGCGACCGGGTGGCAAGTTGCTGCTCGGTGACTTTCTTCCGCATGATCAGGAATGGATGCGAGAGAGATTCGCGGATCAGTGGCTCGGCTTCTCAATATCTGATATTTCCCACTGGCTCGGAGAGGCGGGCTTTTGCAGTCTCTCGTTTGAGTCGATACCTCCCCCTAAAGAGGGTGCGCCCGGGGCATTTTTCGCCTCGGCCACTCGGGCTTCCGGCAGTGGGCCGGGGCCACTCACACCCAACCCCAGCTGACGCAGGAGTTTGAAAACATGGTTGCTACACATACTGAAATGAACACCACCACCTCGGGTACCAACGTGCTGCCCAACAAGGTCGCTGACATGTCCCTGGCCGAGTGGGGCCGCAAAGAGATTGAGATGGCCGAGCAGGAGATGCCCGGACTGATGTCTCTGCGCAGTAAGTACGGCGCAACCTCTCCCCTCAAGGGTGCCCGCATTGCTGGTTGCTTGCACATGACCATCCAGACCGCCGTGCTCATTGAGACACTTCAGGCGCTCGGCGCCAAGGTCACCTGGACCTCGTGCAATATCTACAGCACGCAGGATCACGCGGCCGCTGCCATCGCAGAGACGGGCACCCCCGTGTATGCCTGGAAGGGTGAGACTGACGAGGAGTATGACTGGTGTATCCACCAGCAGATCGCTGCCTTTGGTGAGGCTGGTCCCAACTTGATTCTCGATGACGGTGGTGACCTGACCGCCATCATGCACCGCGACTATCCGGAGCTTCTCGAGAACTGCCGCGGCATCTCCGAGGAGACCACCACTGGTGTGGCTCGGCTCTACCAGATGTTCGAGAGTGGTGAGCTCAAGGTGCCGTGCATCAACGTCACCGACTCCGTCACCAAGTCTAAGTTCGACAACACCTATGGCTGCCGCGAGTCTCTGGCTGATGGCATCAAGCGTGCGACCGACATCATGATCGCCGGCAAGGTGGTCGTGATCGCCGGCTACGGCGGTGTGGGTAAGGGCTGTGCTGACTCCATGAAGGGCCTGGGCGCTCGCGTGATCATCACGGAGATCGACCCGATCTGCGCTCTGCAGGCCGCAATGGAAGGCTACGAGGTTACGACCATGGACGCGGCCGCTGGTGTCGCCGACATCATCGTCACTGCTACCGGTTGTGAGGGTGTTGTTTCAGGACAGCACATGGACCAGATGAAGGATCTCGCGATTCTTTGCAACATCGGTCACTTCGATAGCGAGATCAACATTGCCTACCTCGAGAACCACAGCGACATCGAGGAAATCAACATCAAGCCGCAGGTCGACATCTTCAAGTACAGCGACGGTCGCCGTCTTGTTGTGCTCGCACGTGGTCGCCTGGTCAACCTGGGCTGCGCGACGGGTCACCCCTCGTTCGTGATGTCTGCATCGTTCACCAACCAGGTGCTCGCGCAGATGGAACTGTGGGACAAGGACTATGAACTCGGTGTGTTCATGCTGCCCAAGGAGCTGGACGAAGAGGTTGCGCGTCTGCACCTCGACAAGCTGGGCGTGAAGCTCAGCCGTCTCAGTCAGAGTCAGGCCGACTATCTCGGTCTGCCCGTGGACGGGCCCTACAAGCCGGAGCACTACCGCTACTGATATTGAGTTGGCGCCGGGTCGAGCCCCGACTCGGCGCCAACTTCAGTAGTCTTCCGGTCTGTCTCTTTTGGGGGGCGGGCCCGAATGAGCCCTCAACATCGGACGATGATCAGCCGATATTGATTGCTTGGAGCTTTCTTCATGCGACGTTCGCAAGGACATCTTGGCCTCTTTCGCGTCCTGCTCTTGCTGGTGGTGGCACTGTCATCCCTGCATTGCGGCGAGGATGGTGGCTCTTCGGGGTGCGCCTGTCTGGACCGCCCGCCAGGCGATGACGATGACAGTGGCTCGAGCATCATTCCTGACGATGATGACTCAGCTTTTGACGATGATGACTCAGCTTTTGACGATGATGACTCAGCTCTTGACGACGATGACTCGTCAGAGGTCACAGACATCACTGAGTTTCTTCCTCCCTGCGAGGGCGGCATCATCACCGCCTTCACAAATGATGAGATCCAGCCCCCTGATGCCGAATCAGACGGATACGTCCGGACCAGCCTGGACACCCTCGCTGCGGTAGCCAACTCCTTGCAGGCCCTGCTCGATGGTGACTACCAGTCGGCTCTACTTCTGGTATCTCTGGTTGGCTTCGAGTTGTGCAGTGGAGAGGGCGCTGAGTACGGCACTGCGCTGTGGCGGGAGCGAGCCCTTCCTGGCGGCGGTGCCCTGGGCCGAACCGTGTTCGCCTGGCGTTCGCTTGGCGCTCGCCCCCTCATCATCGGGGTGCCACACCCCTGGTTCGAGTCGGGCACCCTGGACGAGGGCGTGCAGGCCTTCTATGAG
>CAZEIY010000639.1:0-2535 GCA_964512375.1 uncultured Rickettsiales bacterium
AAACGCTCTTCCTGGCGCGCGAACGCCGTACTCGGTGATTCTCATCCGCTAAAAAGTTCGCTACCTCTGATTGTTTAACTTTCCTCTTCGACATCACCTGCCACCGAGACGCCCTGCCCATGCCTTCGCTCTTTACTCTGATGCTCTACTCGCTCACGCTCCCTGCGTTCTCTTCGACCGAGGACATCGCTGCCATCCACGGCTTCGAGGCACCCGGGTGGTCGGACGCAGATCGCAAGCCGAGCCATGTCGATCGGGTGAACGTACACTCGGGCGAGCAATCCCGGCGCCTGGAGGTCGAAGCGGGCAGGACCTGGGTCAGCAGAACCCTGCCCGTGACGTTCGCGGGACAGACCCTGGAGCTCACGGCCTTTGTCAAGATGGAGGAGGTCGACGGATATGCCGGCCTATCGATGCAACAAATGGGTGCGGAGGGAAAGCTCGGGAGCGCGAGCATGAAGGACCAGGGCCTTCACGGCACTGCCGATTGGGCGCAGCTCCGCCTGACCCTCGATCTGGATCCCGAAGCCCGAAGCATCAGCTATAGCGCCGTCCTCGATGGATCGGGTCGGGTCTGGATCGACGACGTATCGCTCACCCTGGACGGGGTGCCGCTTTCTCAGGCCCCCATCCGTCCCGAGCTCCTCACCCCCATCAACAGCCAACACGACTTCGATGCGGGTTCGGACCTTCCGGACATCACCCTGAGTGCGCTCCAGATCGACAATCTGGCCCTCCAGGGTCGGGTCTGGGGCTTCCTCAAGTTCATGCACCCCGCCATCAGGTCGGGTGAGCTGCATTGGGACTACGAGCTCTTTCGCACGATGCCTCGGATCCTGGCTGCGGAGAGTCACGAAGCCGCACGAGCGATCCTGGTGGACCAGGTGGCTTCGCTGGGGGCGGTCCCTCCATGCGCTCCGTGCCAGGAGTCGAATCCCGATGTCCATCTTGCCGCCGACCTGGACTGGTTGAGTGACGAGACGCTGTTGGGAGTAGAGCTGAGTCAGTCTCTACGGACTCTGGTCATCAATGGGCCCGCCGCCGAAGAGCAGCACTATTACAGCATCGATAACGAGCTCGACTACCCGAATCTGGAGAGTCTCGACTTCGGCTATCGCGTGTTGGCGCTCTTTCGCTTCTGGAACATCGTGGCGATTCGGTTCCCCTACCGAGATCAGATCGATGGCGACTGGGCCGAGACGCTCACCGAGATGCTGCCACGGGTCGCTTCCGCCACGACCAATGAGGCCTTCAGCCTGGCGATGATCGAGACCATTGCTCGAATCAGCGATACGCACACGAACCTGTGGGGAGCGCATGGGCACAGGCCGCCGGTGGGAGTCTGTACCGTCGATGTCCACATGCGTTTTGTCGAAGACGAGCAGGCAGTGGTCTGGTTGGCAGGCCCAGATGCTGCGCTCGAGCCAGGTGATGTCGTGACGGCCATCGACGGCACAGCGGTGGAGGACCTGGTGGCGCTGTGGTTGCCCCTCTACCCCGGTTCGAATCGCCCCGCCCAACTGCGCGGCATCGGCAACGGCCTCCTCTTTGGTGAGTGTGGCCCGGTGACGTTGGAGGTCAGGCGTGGAGATGCGACCCACAGTATAGAAGCGCAGCGGACCCGAGATCGCACGGCCTCGCTCTACGCCCACGACAGGCCCGGACCCGCGTTCCAGATTCTCGAAGGGGACATCGCCTACCTGAAGATGGGGGACGTAGAGAAGGGGGCCGGCGACACCTACTACAAGTCGGCCAAAGGGACGGCGGGCTGGGTCATCGACCTCCGGAACTATCCAAAGGCCGACATGGTCTACGACCTCGCGGGTCACTTCATGTTCGCCCGAAGAACCGAGTTTGCACACTTCACGAAGCCCAGCCTGACGACCCCGGGCGAATTCACCTGGTCAGGGGTTGCGACGGTCCGCCGTGAGTGGGGTCGCTATCGCGAGCCCATCGTCATCCTGGTCGACGAGGTCACCCAGAGTGCGGCCGAGTTCCACTCGATGGCCTTCCGTGCAGCACCGAACGCCATCGTCATCGGCAGTACGACAGCCGGTGCGGATGGAAACGTGTTCTACATTCCCCTCCCCGGACCCTACAGGACGGTGTTCACCGGTTTCGGAGTGTTCTACCCGGACCGGACCCCCACCCAGCGTGTCGGCATTGTTCCAGATCGTTTCGTCGCGCCCACCATCAAGGGGATCAGGGCCGGACGAGACGAGGTCCTCGAGGCTGCCGTGGCGTACATCCGCGAGCAATGACGGGCGCCAGGTGTCCGGACGGCTCACGCTTGCCATGGCTAGACTCCGAGGCTCCCGTCGAGGGCGACTGGAGCGCGGCGACCTTCGGGGATCCGACTTCGACTTTGGTGTCCGTCACACATTTCAATGTGTAGAACAGGCCACCCAACCTGACCACCCTGGCGGGGTGAGTTTCAATTTCCGTGAACGACTGTCAAAGCTAAATAAGGTGCCATCAAGTCCAGCTCCCACTAATGGTTTGAAACCGCTAACTTGAGTCACCTCACTAAGATCT
>CAZEIY010000640.1:0-2535 GCA_964512375.1 uncultured Rickettsiales bacterium
CACCGCTATGACCACCACACCGTGAAAAAAGTAGTCCGTCGTGGTGTGCGAGATGTTGATCAGAATCTGAGTGGGTACTGGTAAGGCTGCGCCGACCTCGCCAAACATCTTCTCGAACACGGGCACCACCTTGGTCATGATGATGACCATGATGATCAGCATGATGATGATAATGGCGATGGGATAGACCATCGCGCCCTTCACCTTGCGCTTGAGCTTGTTGTTCTTCTCGATGTAGGTCGCAAGGCGATTGAGAATCGTATCGAGGATGCCGCCGACTTCACCAGCACTGACCAGGTTTACGTAGAGATCATCGAAGGTCTTGGGGAACTTCTTGAGGGCCTCTCCGAAGGTGTTGCCGCCTTCAACGGTCTCTTTAATCTCGGTAAGTTGCTTCTTAAACGTAGGATTCTCGGCGTTGTTCGCTTGAATCTCGAGACACTGAACGAGCGGCAGACCCGAGTCGATCATCGTCGCGAACTGACGGGTGAAGACCACCAGATCCTTTTCATTGACCTTTGGCGCCATCCACTCCGGCGTTGGAAGATTGAGGTCTCCCGAGAGGTCAAAGCCACCCTTTTTCTTCACGGATGTGGGCTTAATATCCATGCCTCGCAGCTTGGTCATCACCGCAGCCTGGGACTCCGCCTCAAGAACACCCTTGCGAACTTCTCCGCTGGTCGTTCGTCCCTCGTAGGCGAACTTCGCCATGGTCTACCCTCCGTATGCGCTGGTTATACGCCAATTTACTGTCATGGATAAAGAGCTACTGACGTATAATCCCTCGAAATTGACCCTACAACTGAGCGTCAGGCGATGGTCGGGTCCCACTCTAACGCCCAATTCCCAGGGTCTCACACACACAGGCGTTGTTGAGCCCCGCGCTTATCCTTGCTAGCCTCCCGACCTCCTGATGGATGCCACTGGGGTGACCATCTGGGATTCTTCTGCACGAAGGACGAAAAGACGTGACTTCTCCCCTCCGATCCTCGACCCCGCTAACTCTCCTGCCTCGCGTTTTCTGTCTCGTAGCTGTGATGGCTTGCGCATGGCTCGCTCCAATTCCAGGACATTCGGCCCCACAGTTACTTGATGTCCTCCCGGGTGAGGACCCCGGCATCCTGCATGTCTGGCTCCGCGATGCCGGCGATGCCACCCCGGTGGTTACGGTAAATGAAGTTCCTGTCCAATTGAGCGCCTCAGCGCCCAGCGATTCCTCACGGTACAAGCCACTGCTGCTGGTGATCGACACCTCAAATATCAGCGCCGAGCGGCTGACCCGCCTCATGAAGGACGTCAAGGGGCTAGCTGAACGAGAAATGAATAACGGATCCCGCATGGTGATGATTGCAGACCATCGTGGCCGAGTTCAGATGCTGGAAGATGCCTCGCACGTCGGAGAGAACGCGGCAGCCTGGAAAAAGTTTCTGGCCGGTTCAACGGTCGACGTAAACCCCGACCCATCCTCCACATACTACTCGACTGTCGGGTTGATGCTTCCCAAGGTGCTCGCCCGCGAGCCCGGTACCAAGACGAAGAAGGTCTGGGCCATGGTGTTCTCTAGCCTGTGCATGAACCCTGACGAGCAGCCTCTCAAGCTCGACGACTTCAAGGGCCCGGTGCGGGTAGTTACCTGGGACGATGACCTCAACCGCGATTGCATGAAGAGCAAGAAGGCCTGGCTTGAGGCGTCGGCAAACGACAAGCTCAAGGTGCTCAACGTGGGTGTCGACGACGATGCCATCAAGGCTGCGATGGCAGGTCTGGCAGCGAAAGACGTCAAGGTGACACTTGGCCCCACCGAGGGTGGCAAGGGCATGGACTATCGAGGCGGTGCTATCGCGCTCGACGTCCGGCTTCCCGGGGCTACTGATGAGGATGCCTGGAAGGCGATCTTCAAAGACGACACGCTCCCCTCCGAGTGGTCTCGCTCAGCCAAGATCAAGGCCAAACACGAGCGCAGGAATCAGGTCGCTGTAGGCTTTACAATCCTCCTGCTGATGGTGCTCATAGGCGTCATCATCAAGGCACGTTCAAGCGCCGTAGATTTCGCAAAGTGGGAGGCCGTGGGAGACGCCGTAGATCTCGCAGCCCCGCCGGTTGACCCAGATGCCTGGAACGCGACGATCTTCCAGCTCACCGGTGCAATGCCCATTGTCACCGAAGCCGCGGTCCAGAACAGGACCGCCCAGCTAGGCCCTGGAGCCGCTATCGAGGACGACGGCGAGCGAACTCGCATCCAGAAGCAGCCAGGCAAACCTGCCGAAGCTGCGCCCGCCAGTGCGGACGCTGCAGGCGCCACCATGACCAGCACCACCGAGCAGGCTCAGGCCGCTGACCCCGATGCCAAGACCGGAATGACCGTGTCGATGAGCGTGATGGACGACGATTCCTCGTCAGTGCAGGAGGCTGAGACTCCTTTCGAGATCGGCGTACTACAAGACGGCAAGCCAGTCGCACGCAAGACCAAGATGTTCCGCAAGAGCTTCAGCGTCGGACGCGCCACCGACAACCGAGTCGTCATCCAGAAGGACG
>CAZEIY010000641.1:0-2530 GCA_964512375.1 uncultured Rickettsiales bacterium
CAGGGGGCTCGGAGGCGGAATCGAGATCCAACAACACTTGATGAGGCAAGCACCTCTTCTCCGCTTTCGCCTGGGTGCGTTCGGCTCGGATGCGCTCCAATAGGTAAGATGAGGCGCGGCGATCCTTCGACTGCCATGCTTGATGCACGGTTCGTAACAAGTGGAGTGAGCTTCTTGTCCCGACGACGTTCCAGAATCTCTCGGTTACCAATCGTCGGTCGGCTTGCGAGGCCCGCTGGCGAGGATAACGAACAATCCGAGGATGGCGTCCTGGCGAACATTGGAGGAGAAGATGCCGTCGAGATGGAGGGACTCTTCCCCCGCCTTCGGCACAATGAGATTGCCCTGATGTTTAGCGGCGGCGTCGACTCGACCGCGACGGCGGTCCAGTTGGCGCGAAGCTATCACCGCGTCCACCTGCTCACCTACTCAAATGGCTACGGACACTACGGCTTCGAGCGCACTGCGCGTCGGGTCAGAGAGTTGAATCGCCGGCTGGACAACCGTTTTGTGTTCCATCTGGTCTCTACCAGGGAGTACTTCGACCGCATGCTCGTCGATTCGGTGCACTCCGATTACCGAGCCTACGGTTCGGGTTTCGTCTGGTGCATGGGCTGCAAGCTCACGATGCACCTGCGCAGCGCCCTCTACTGCCTCGAGAAGGGGCTCGTATTCATGAGCGACGGCTCGAACTCGGACACCAGTGAGATGGTAGAGCAGAGTCTGCTCTCTCTAAGCCTGACTCGCTTCTTCTACGAGGACCACAGCATCGAGTTCGGCGCGCCTGTCTACAACGTGAGCCGCGAGGAGTCTCGCCGCCTCATTGCTGAGATGGGACTGCGGATGGGTGCTCAGGTGATGGACCGACAGGTAGCGATTCAGCCTACCTGTATCGCGGGGGAGCTCTATTACATGCCCTACCTCCTCCTGAACAAGCGGGTGAAGCACGATGAAGCTCAAGTCGGCGAGTTCATCCGAGCTAAGACTGCTCTGGCCAGCTCAATAATTGGCGAGAGCCTCAATCGTCGAGGCTGGCAGTTGGACGAGCTGCTGAAGCATCGGCGCGAGCAGCTCGCCTCAGCATCGTGGGTGGAAGAGGTGCGGGGATGGCAGGAGGAGTGAGTGCTCCGTCCGGGAAGAAGGCGCGGAGCGTCTCGCTTTACCGCCAGTTGGTCAACCGATCGCACCCATCCTCAGGGCGACCGCGACGGCCTCAGCCTGGTTGACCGCGCCAAGCTTCTTCCGCAGTTGTTTAAGATGAGTACGCACTGTCGAGCTACTAATACCCAACTGCTCTGCAATCGCCGGCGCGCTGTTGCCCTGAGCCACCAGGTGAAGCACCTCGCTCTGACGGGCGCTGAGTAGGACCGCACCGCCAGGAAGACGTGCCGGCTGGCCATCTGTGGCAACTGGAAATGCGTCCTGAAACTGGACCACTGTCAGGTCGCCCAACCTTGTGCAGGTCAGGATATGTTCCGCACCACGGACCATTGCGACGCGGCTACACTGCTGCCCGACACTCTCAGCCAGTGTGCCGACACAGCCAGGCTGGCAGACAGGAGCTCGGCGTTCATCGAGCGCACCCACTGCATCCCAGCACAGGTGCCCCACGCACTCACCCACCCTGAGCCTCGCCACATCATTCATTGCAATGATGTGGCCGTCCGAGTTGACCACCAACATGGGGGTAATTTGACCTTTCTCCATGACCTTCAATGTATCCCCCCATCGCGGATTCGTATGTGGCGATGATCATGTGGCCTCCAAAATTCTCCGAGATCCTGGTCACAAACGTGACGGGCGCTGCCATTGGGTGGCCTTTGGTGACGAACTGGCTGAGACGTCTTGTGGGTGGAAGCGACTGACGACCCATCGAATCGAAGGTCATCGACCTGAATGACTCGAGACCATCTGCATATCCTCCAATGTGCGGAATGGCCCGCCCCCCCTGGGCCAACCCGCCCAGGGGTTGGCTCGTGATGGAGGGAACAGCCCGCAACCAGGGCGTGGCTTTTTAGCGCGGCAAGCTGTTTACGCAGACTGGCATGGCTCTTGCTATTGCGGGAATGAGACATCGACTCACCTGGAGACATCAGATGTTTGACTGGTCCTGGTTCGACGCAATGCCTCAGAGCATCAGCACCTACGGAGGGCAGCTTGACGACTTGTTGCGTCTCATCTGCTGGATTGTAGGCCCATGGTTCTTGCTTGCAGAAGGCTTACTGCTCTACTGCCTCTTTCGTTACCGCAAACGTGATGGAGTGCGGGCTGCCTGGCTGCCTGCTGACACCCTCAAGATCAATGCATTCATTCTGGTTCCAGCTGCTCTGGTGCTCGGTTTTGACCTGTGGATCGAAGCAGCCTCTGACAGCGTGTGGCACGAGGTAATGATTCACACACCTGAAGACACGGAGCCGCTCGTTCGAGTGACCGGGCAGCAATACAGTTGGATGTTCCGCTATCCGGGCGCTGATGGAACCTTCGATACCGAAGACGACATCGTCGTGGTCGGTGAGATGCATGTACCCGT
>CAZEIY010000642.1:0-2521 GCA_964512375.1 uncultured Rickettsiales bacterium
CAGCGATGACCAGATCCATCTGCCCCGATTGCACGGCCATGGATGCGTTGAGCACCGCTTGCAGGCCCGAGCCACAGAAACGGTCGAGGCTGACCCCGGGCACCGAGATGGGGAGGCCTGCCGCCAGGATTGCCGAGCGGGCGATGCACCCACCTTGCTCTCCAGCCTGGCTGACACAGCCAATCACGACATCGTCGACCTGGTCTGTAGGCACTGAGTTGCGGCTCAATACTTCGTTCAGTGGAACGGTCAGCAGGTCGACAGGGTGTACGTCTGCGAGGGAGCCCCCGCGCTTGCCGCGGGGCGTATGCACCGCGTCGTAAAGGTAGGCTTCGCCCATAATTCAGTGCGTCCTTGGGTAACCGAAGAGCCGACGAGCGAGGACAATCCTCTGCACCTCGCCCGTGCCCTCGAAGATGTCGAACACCTTCACGTCGCGGAATGCCTTCTCGACCACCGCATCGTTGCGTACACCAGCCAGACCACACACATCCATTGCGACGTTGGTGCTCATCAGCGCGGCGGCTGGTGCGTGCACCTTGGCCATCGACGCTTCGATGGTGTTGTTCATTCTCTGGTCCATGCGCCAGGCGGCACGCCAGCAAAGCATGCGCGCGGCATCGAGTTGTCGGCGAGAGGCCGCCAGTCGGTCCAGCATCTTGTGCTCAATCGGTGAGGTGGGGTGCTTGCCAAAGGCTGCCTGAGCAATCTCGGCGGCTCTATCCCAGGCAGATCGGCCGATTCCTACCGCCATCGCAGCGACCATCGGCCGGGTGATGTCGAAGGTGCTCATGGCTGCCTTGAAGCCTTCTTTGCCCTGGTTGGCACCAAGCATGTTCTCGGCCGGTACACGGCAGTCCTCGAAGAACAGCGTTGCAGTCTCGGATGCGGTGAGACCCATCTTCTTTTCGATACGACCGATGGTGAAGCCGGGCGTGCCTTTCTCGACGACAAAAGCACGCTGCCCTGCACGACCCGCATCGGGGTCTACGGTCGCGAACACCACGACCCACTTGGCGCGTCCGCCGTTGGTGATGAACATCTTGTTGCCGTCGAGGACGTAGTGGTCGCCTTCTTTTCGCGCCGTTGTTCGGATGCGTGCAACGTCGCTGCCGGCGGCAGCCTCGGTGGTGGCGTAGGCACCCCAGGCGGGCTTGTCCTTGTCGGCAAAGGGCTCTTCCAGGAAGCGGCGCTTCTGGTCGTCCGTACCGAGGATGCGGATAGGGGGCGCCCCGAGGCCAGGGCCGGGTAGGGACATGCAGGCTCCCTGGCACCAATAGGCCATCTCTTCAGCCGCGAGGATCGCAGCACGGTTGACCCGCGACGCAGTGGCTGACTTGGAATTCTTACCCATCCCCACGGCACCGAAGCTCAGCCCTGTACGGTTGAACGCCGCGAACATTGGGTGGTCTTCAGGAATGGGCTTGCCAGTGCGGTCGGCTTCCAGACCGGCAGGACGCAAGAGGGATTCACCGATGTGGCGAATGATCATCAAGACATTGGTGAAGCCGGAGTCGAGGGTTGTGTCGATCACGATGCAAACTCCAGGGGGTCGGGGAGGTCGAATACAGCAAGGGATGCGTGGTGCTCACTGAGGATGGCGCCGCCATAGAGAGCGGCGACTGCGCGGACATCGCGCATACGTTTCTCGACGCGGTGGTCATAGAGGTAGCCGTGGCCACCGAGAACCTGAACGGAGCGTTCGCACACGCGCATGGCGACATCACAGGCATGAGCATGGGCGTTGGCAATGAGTCCAGAGTCGCGAATTGAGGCGCCGAGAAGTAGCTGTGCGGCGTCCAGATCCGTTGCGGCGTCGGCGAGCTGGAAGGCCAGACCCTGGTGATGGGCGATGGGCTTGCCAAACGCGATGCGCTCCTGGGCATATTTCGCGGCTGCGTTGTGACTATCGCGTGATCCGCCGAGCATGACCGCGCCGGCCAGCAGTCGGCACTCATCGAGGGCCAGTTGCGCCTTGTCGGCACCGCCCACCTGTTCGCAGTCGTTGCTGTCGAGGGTGACGCAGAGTCCGCCTGCGGCCTGCAGGCCGCAGGGGCGCGGTCCCAGGGTCTCGCACTGCGGGTTCTTGACCATGAAGAGGCCCTCGTCTCGGATCAGCACCAGCCAGTCCAGCGTCGAGCGCGGCACCCAGGGAATGGTGCCGGTTGCCTTGCCATTCTCGACCGTAACGCCGGGCGCGACCAGTACGAAGCCACTCCCGTCGGGAATGGAGTCGAGGGCGACAGCGCCAGGACCGATGGGGTCGAGGCCAAAAGGAGCAGCGGTGTCGGCACCTGCCAGGGCTGCCCAGACCGCCATGCGATGCGCGGCGTTGAGTCCTGAGTCGGCCCGGTTGATACCAGCCAGGCCCATCTCGGCGAAGGTGCGATGCACAGCCTCTGGGTATTCACGAGCCTTTTCGTGGTCGCGCTCTGTCTCGCCGCTGAGGTGTTCCTCGCCAAAGCGGGCGGCGGTCTCTTCGAAGAGTTGTTCTTCCTCGGTGATGGCGAAGTCAATCATT
>CAZEIY010000643.1:0-2518 GCA_964512375.1 uncultured Rickettsiales bacterium
TCACAGTCCGTGCTGTCGTCGGCCCGGTTGTTCACGTTGTCGTCGCACGACGCCGGCGCTGTCACGCCTGCGGCAGCCACCAGGGTCACCGTCGACGTGGAACCGAATCCGTCCGCGTCGCCGTCGACGAAGCACACAGCCGTGCCGCTGCAGTCCTCGTCGATGTCGTTACCCTCGACTTCGGTCGCGCCGGGGGACGTACCAAAAGCGTTGTCGTTGCAGTCAGCCAGGCTCCCGTAGGTCGCCACACAACCGGCATCTGCCGCGTCGAAGAAGGTGTCGCCATCGACGTCGAAGCCGTTGTCGATGACCAGGTCGCAATCCTCGTCCTCGCCATCGCAGGACTCAATATTGGTTGGGTAATTGTCGTTGTCCGCGTCGTCGCAGTCGTCGCCACCTTGCAGGTTGGCAGGAGTGGTTCCGGCGGCCCCCCCCGCAAAGCTGCTGCAGGTGATGAAAAAGTCCCCATCGCCATCGACCTCACCCGTCACGAGCCCGCCGACACAGTCGGTGTCGTAGCCGTCACATGCCTCTGCGGCGCCGGGGTTGACGCTGGCCGAGTAGGGGTTGTTGGCAGACAATTCGTCGACGCAGTCGTCACCACCGGACAGGTTGATGGTGTTGCCGGGAGAGGTCACGAAGCCACTGCACTCGATATAGCCGTCGTTATCATCATCGACCTCGAAGGCATCCTCCGGCAGAAAGGCATTGCCGACGTTGTTCAGACAGTCCGTGTCGTAGCCGTCGCACACCTCGGTGGCCCCGGGATTTACGTCGTCGGAGTAGTCGTTGCTCGAATCGTCCAGGCAATCGTCCCCGGCGTTGATATTCAGGCCGCCGGTGCCGGCCGCCGTCGTCTCGTAGTTGCTGCACTCGATGAAGCCGTCACCATCCACATCGAGCTCAGCCGGCGGGAGGCCGGCGGCGCAGTCCGTGTCGTAGCCATCGCACAGCTCCTGCTGGCCGGGGTTCACATCGTCGGAGTACGAGTTGGCATTTGGGGCTCCGGACAACGGCACATCGAGACAGTCACCGTTGTCCACCAGGGCCTGCGGATGGTTCTCGCCCGGGGCGATCGCCCCAGAAACAAAGTTCGCGCACGCGATGTAGCCATCGCCGTCCTCGTCCAGCTCGTCGGCCTGGTCGGGCGGTGATGCACTGCCCGTAGTGCAGTCGGTGTCGTAGCCGTCGCAGGTGTCATTACCGATCTCGCCAGGGTTGATGCTGGACGAGTACAGCGCAGGGGCCGGCTCATCCATGCAATCCCCACCGCCCAGCAAGCTCTGGATCCCCGTCCCCGCCGCCGCCGACACAAAACCAACACACTCGATGTAGCCATCGGCATCCTGGTCATCCTCCTCGGGCTGGTCCGGGTCGGACTGGCCAGGATTGCCGCTGTTGCAGTCGGTGTCGTAGCCGTCACAGGCATCGGTCGGCAGATCCGGATGTACGTTGCCGGAGTAGGGGTTGGCGTTTGCGGATCCGGTCAACGGCACGTCGAGACAGTCTCTTCCGCCAATGATGCCGCCGGGGTCGACCCAGTTGCTGTTGCTGGTCAGGGCACACTCCATGTAGCCATCGCCGTCGTCGTCGAACTCGTCGGCCTGGTCGGGGCTGTTGTCGCCTGCCCCACCGTCGCAGTTGGTGTCGTAGCCGTCGCAACTCTCGGCTGCCGACGGCCTCACTGTCGACGACCAGGAATTTCCTGCGACATCGAGACAGTCGCCGCCCTCCAGCAGGTTGGCGCTGGTCGTGCCGGCCGCGGCGAGGACAAAGTTGTCACAGGCGATGAACTGGTCGCCGTCGTCGTCGTCCTCGTCGGAATTGTCGGGGGTGTGGCTGCTGAAGCCGTTGCTGCAGTCGGTGTCGTAGCCGTCGCAGGCATCCGTGGACACGCCGGGGTTGACGCTGGCCGAATAGGAGTTGATCCCGGACGGCTGGTCGAGGCAGTCATTGCCACCGTTCAGCAACTCGTTGGCCTGGGCGGCGTTGGCACTCCAGTTGCCGGACCCGCCGTCGTCACACTCCACGTAGCCGTCACCATCGTTGTCGAACTCGTTGGGGTTGCGCGAACTGCTGGTCACGTAGGCGAGTCCCGACAACTCACTGCAGTCGTTGGTCCAACCGTCACACAACTCGGGCGCGTTGGGATGGATCGCAGTGGCAACACTGTCGGCATTGAGTCCGGTGGGGTACGCGGGGATCTCGGCCAGGAGCTGCGCGCCACTGTCGAGGCAGTCCCCATCGGCACACTCGCTGTAGCCGTCGCCATCCTCGTCCAACTCGTTGCCGATTGTCGGGCTGTCGAAGTCAGCGAGGCCGTTGCAGTCGTTGTCCTGCCCATCGCAGAGTTCGAGGTTGGCCGGGAAGTTGTTCGCATCCCCGTCGTCGCAGTCGTCATCCGCAGTGCCGAGGATGAAGTCGGGGCCGGCCGGACTTACCCCGTCGCCGTCCTCATCGGCGGCGATCGTTCCCTCGTCGACCACGCCGTCACAGTCATCGTCCTGGTTGTTTGCGA
>CAZEIY010000644.1:0-2518 GCA_964512375.1 uncultured Rickettsiales bacterium
CAATGACAACAGGTAGTTCGCCAGGTGCCAGTGGTTGTCTCCAACTAACGAGCCCATCGGCCGCATGGCTGTGCCCTCGATTCCATTCGCCACAATCCACACGAAGGCCCCCTCCGGCAAGGTCAGAGCACCAGCCTCGTAAAGAGGCCCGGCGGGGAGCGAAAACAGCTGGGCGATCGAGCCGCCGCCCTTCGCGTCAGGGCCATGACATCCAACACAACCGGACTGATAGGTCTCCTTGCCGATGGCGACAGAAGCCTCCGTCATGGCCTCGGGATTTGTCACCTGCAGTGCCTCATCGGGTATCTGCGCGACCCAGTCCCGATCAATTGCCCGTCGCGCAATCAGCAGGTACTCGTCCTGATCGTAGGGCTCCTTCAACAAAGACCAGCCCAGGACTACGGCCACGATTGCCAGGGCCAGCAGGGTCACAGTGGCCTGCTTGCGGCGGGTCGCAGCAAGCGCATTGGCTGCGAGCGCCTCGTTCCTCTCAGCCTCCTTGCGCTGCTGCCCATCCCGGCGCTGCTGGTGGTGCTCCACCGCTTCGCGGAGGGTTGCGAAGAGATCGGCAGCCTCCCAGGGCTTGGTGACGTACTGGTCGACGTTTCCACTGTTGATGGCGCTGAGCAGGTCGCCGCGCTCGGTGTAGCCAGAGAGAACCAGGCGCATCGTCAGGGGCAAACGCTCACTCACGTGACCCAGCAGTTGCACGCCCGACATCCCCGGCATCCGCTGGTCGGTGAGGACGATATCAGGCTCGAAACCGTTCCCTATTGCCTCCAGGGCCGCCTCGCCACTGGTAAAGGAACGCACCGTGAAGGACGCCTTGAGCAGACGCTCGAGGGCCTGAAGATTGGGGGCCTCGTCATCGACGAGCATGATGCTCAGCTCACCGGCAAACTCTATTTCCGGGAGCGCCTTTGCAGTTCGGCGTTTCTGCAATCGCTCCTCGAGGCGATTGCGCTTGTCGTCGGGCATCTACACTCCACAAGAGGGAACGGAGCTAAATGGCTCGCATCTGGCCAGAGGAGTCCGCCGTCTCCTCTGAGTCAGTCAGACAAAACTAATCTGAAAATGCGTCCAACTCAGCTTCGAAGTCGTCGAATCCGGCAAGCAGATCCGCTGCGTCAGAGGTATCACCGAGTTCGGACAGCCTCGAAGAGAGCGACGAAAGCCGCTGGTTTCGCTCGACCTCCGCCCTCCTCCTGGCGCTCTCCTCGAGCGCCTTGTCGATCGTCTCAAGGAGCACGGCGGGCCGCCAGGGCTTGGTGACGTAGGCGAACACATGGCTCTGATTGATGGCCCCTATGAGGTCGTCTCGCTCGGTGTAGCCGGACAGGATGATGCCAGTCGCACCCGGGTGGATTTCCAGCACAGCAGAGAGAAACTCGACCCCACTCATGCGCGGCATCCGCTGCTGGTCGGTGATGAAAAGATCGGGACAACCCGCTTCGCGAACGTACGCCAGGGCATCCTCTGCCTGCTCAAAGGCCTTCAGAACAAAACGCCCGCCGAGAACCCAGTTGACGGCATCGAGGTTGCCCTGCTCATCATCGACAACGACCAACGTAGCCTGGACCCCAACTGTGGCAGCCTGCTCAGAGGCGTCACGATCGGCCTTCCTCGCCCGCAAGCGATCAAGAGCGCTTAGCTGGTCGTCTTCGGTCATTCTCTCACCGGCTCAGCTATCAAGCTGGGGAAGCGTAAACTCGAACGATGAGCCTTCGCCGTCGCGACTCTCGAAGCGAAGAACTCCTCCATACTCCAAGACGATTTTACGCACAATTGCCAGCCCAAGTCCCGTGCCCTCGGCGGGCGAACGGGTCGTAAAGTAGGGCTCGAACAACCGGGCTTGTTCCTTTTCGGGGATCCCGACTCCATTGTCAGTCACGACGACCGAAACGAGCCGGGCGATCGGGTCCGCTGAGATCCGGATGGACACCAGGGGCTCGGGTCGTCCCCGCGTCGCGTAAACCGCATTGACCATAAGGTTATCGAGCACTCTGGCAAAGCCGGTCACAGGGCAGCTGACGTCGGGCACCACCGGGTCGGCATCGACGCTGAACCGCACCTCGGGACCGAAGCGTCCCTCGAATATTCGCACCGACTGCTCTACTGCCTGCCGGGGATTGGCAGGAAGCCGGACGATCTGCTGGACACCTGGCATCAGCAGAACCCGCATCTCGTCAAGCAGAGAGGTCGATCGTGTTCCACCCAGGCTCATGGCCTCGAGGATGCTGCGCAACTCCCGGAGCAGTTCTGGGAACTCAATTGCAGCCTTGAAGCGTGCCAGGTAGCTGAGTTCCTCGGCGCCGAGCCCCTCCGCCAGTTCCTCATAGACCTCCACGAGCTCGATAAGATCTGCCAGACGGGTGGTCAGCGGAGAGACATTCGAGGCGATGTAGCCGATGGAATTACGCAGGTCGTGGAGGACGCCAGCCGCAAGGTCGTGGTTGTCCTCCAGTACCGGCACGTCCACATCGGGTACCGACTGAAGGCTCGGCTCCATCCCTGCATT
>CAZEIY010000645.1:0-2512 GCA_964512375.1 uncultured Rickettsiales bacterium
ATGACGCAACGCCCCAGTTGCGGAGAGCCCCCACCGTGGCAGAACTCCGTCGCCTACCTCAGCAGAGTTAACATAACGCCTCTTATCGGACCTATCCGCCACCGGGCTGATAGGCTCTTGCTGTGATTATTCTGTCCCTGAGAAACCCGCTGCTCCTGCTCCTGCTCCTGCTGTTCTCGGCATGCAGCAGCGATGTCGGCGAGGCGCCGCCAACGGCCGCACAGGACACCACTGAGCCGGACGCGACGGCTGCGACGGATGCGCTGACCGACGAGCCGGCTCCCCCTTCCCCTGCCGCAACCGCCCCACCCGACTACCTCGAGGTTCTTCCTCCCGACGCCGACCGGTTGACTGACGGCTACTGGCTCAGCGGAGCAATGCAGCGGGAGGACTCCCGCGACCAGCTGGTTGTGCGCCTGCTCCGCGATGACGGCTACCAGGGAGAGAGCGGCGTTCGAGAGGCCCTCCTGAAAGATGCCGACGCACAGTTGGCGAAGACCCCCAATGACGCAGCCACCTTGATCATCCGCGCCATGCTGCTCCTTCCCACCGACGGACTGACCGGGCCCGATGGTGATCTCCTCCCTGAGGCGTTGGCGGCAATCAAAGGGCTCGAATCGGCGATTGCGGCTGACTCCAGACGGGCCGACGCGATCGTCCAATTGGGCAAGCTCTACGACAGCTTCGACGGCGCCAAGGCCACGGAGATGTGGGCGCTCGCGATGACCCATCATCCCCATGATCTGAACATCCGCAATCACCTGGGCGAGGGCTACACGAAAACCGGCCAGTTCGAGGAAGCAAGGAAGCTCAGCCTGAAGACTATCGAGCTTGGTGAGAGCATGGGCACCGAGGCGCAACTCCGCAAGGCCCGCAACATCGTCGGCACCTCGCTGACCCACCTGGGTCGCTACGACGAGGCCGAGAAGTACCTGAAGTTGGCCCTGGTCAACCGCGACGGCAGTCACTGGAACTGCGCCTACCAGGCCCTGGGAGTGCTCTACTCCAAGGTGGGAACGGCCCATGTCAATCCATTCGACCCCTTCGAGGAGTTGCAGCCGGACGAGAGCGATGCAAAGGCCAACTTCTCGGCGGCGCTGCGCTACTACTACGCGCACCGGACCGAAGAGGCGCTGAACTTCATCGAGCGCTCCATCGCCGTAGAGCGGAGCGTACATTTCCTGGTGGTCAAGGGCTTCATGCTCATGGCTCACAAGGACTACGACGGCGCAGGTGCACTGTTCGACGAGGCGGCAAGCCTGGCGAAAGACGGCCAGGGTCCAGCCATCGGACAGGGACACCTCGCAATCATCGAGCAGGACTACGAGAGGGCTCTGCAGCTGCTCGAGCCGGCGCTGACTCAGTGGCTTCACACCGACGTGTCCAGCTCACCCGATCCGGACTACTACCACTTCATGCACCGCATGGGCTGCCTGGGCATGGGTTGGCTGCACGCCAACCAGGACCAGCACGACCTGGCGATCAAGTACTTCGACCGCGTCCTCTCCCATCGCCCCTACGACCTCCTCGCGCGGCTGGGGAAGGGCAACTCGCTGATGGGACTTCAGTTGATGGACCAGGCCGAGACCGAGTTGCAAGGCGTTCTCGACCTGGATCCCGACAATCCCTACGCCAAGGCCGAGCTCGCCTCAATCCACCTCAGCCGCGGCGATGTCTCCCTGGCCGAACAGGGTTTTCAAGCGGCGCTGGCGGCGCACGACAAAGGCTACACCTGTCCCTACGAGGGGCTCGGGATGGTGTACCTGCGGCAGGGCAAGATCAACGAGGCAAAGAAGAGCTTCGAGAAGGCCATCTCCATCAACCCGGACATCGAGTACAAGAAGTTCAACGGCCTCGCGCGCATCTACATCCAGGAAGGGCGCACAGAGGAAGCCGAGAAGCTGCTACGCAAGTCGATCGCCAACTACCCCTACGACGACGAGGCGAAGAAGCTGCTGGACGAACTGAGCAGGTGAGCAAACCTGCACCTGCCCTGGACACGCCGCTGCACCACCTGGACCTGGGCGCCGGACACGATGCAAAGGGTGCCGTGGTCTGGTTGCATGGCCTGGGCGCCACTGCTGACGACTTCGCACCGCTGGTTCCCTTCCTCGATGCTCCGCACCTTCGCTTCATCTTCCCGCAGGCACCCATGCGCTCGGTGACGATCAATTTCGGCACAGTAATGCCTGCCTGGTACGACATCCGCACCCTGAACAGGGGGCCGGATCGCGAGGATGCCGAGCACATCCGTGCGGCCGGGAGGCAGGTCAGCGACCTGCTGGAAGCGCTTGAGACGCAAGGGATCCCGGCGAACCACACGATCCTGGCGGGCTTCAGCCAGGGGGCCGCCATGGCGCTGCACGTAGGCCTGCGCTACCCGAGAGCGCTGGCTGGACTGCTCATCCTGAGCGGCTACCTCCTCCTCCCCGACACCCTCGACCGGGAGGCGGCGCCCAGCAACGGAACAACCCGCTACCTCAGCAGAGTTAACATAACGTCTGTTATCGGA
>CAZEIY010000646.1:0-343 GCA_964512375.1 uncultured Rickettsiales bacterium
GGCAATACAGTTCGGGGAGGCGCTCTCTGAAGTTGTTAGCCTGCTCCACCATGCTGTTGCCGACGAAGCTGACTGCGTTGCGATATCGCTCGGTCTCGGAATCAGTCAACTTCACTGGCTGACGGAAGTCGGAGTTCGCTGCCAGCGGTAGATACTCGACGTGGGAGAAGCCCGCGTTGCGATACTCCGACTCTTGTTCTCGGCGGTAGGTGAAAATGTGGGCTGCTTTCCCACCCTTGGTTTGTTGCAGCTCGTCTGTGGCAGGATCGATCTCCCACACAACCAGTGGTAGCCCCGCCTCCTCGCAGGCCTCGGCGAGCCCGTGGTTGTAGTTGATGGAGGC
>CAZEIY010000646.1:353-2512 GCA_964512375.1 uncultured Rickettsiales bacterium
GTCACGGAGCGCCTGGCTCAGGTCGTCGACCATGAGACCGCCCGCACAGACCAGAGCTGTCTGCTCGCCGCGCCCCTCGCGCAGCAATCGTAGCTCGTTGGCATAGATCTGAGAGAGGAGCGGGTGGGTGATCAGTTGCCCGCCCAGCCGGAGTGCGGGGACCAGATCCAATAGATCCATGCCAAGGGAGAAGAGCAGCCGGCCCGCAAGGATTTCCTTGCTGTAGTCTCGCCGCTCAAGGACCTCACGTAGAAGCCAGGGGTCCTGCTCCCATGCCGCCACGCTGGCCTTGTCGCAGTGCTTGAGCGTGCTGTCGAGCAGATCGCCGGTGCCCAGACCAAAGACGATCACGTCGACGTCCGGGGCGATGCCGTCGAGTGCGCCAGAGAGTTGGTCTTCGCTGAGGTTGAGCGGCAACCAATCTTTGTGGCGGAAATATGACACCGAGCCATCGTCCTCGATGCGGACGTGGTCATCGGATACAGACAGGCAGATCCGCTCTGCGAGACTCGGATTGCGGGCCAGCAGAGCCTGGAGGTTGGCCCCCAGGGTCTTCGATATGGTGGGAGCCACGTGTACTACTGGCCTAGAGGTTCACGTAGTCAGCGTGCAGGATGTATGGCCCTGTCGAGGTGTAGGGGCCCTCTACTTCGATGAAGTAGTAGCCCGACGTGACAATCAGGTAGTCGAAGTAGGGGTCGATGTCGGTGGGGGGATTCTCGTCGTGCAGCAAGGTGCCCGTGCTGTTATGCAGCTTGAGCCTGCCGTTAAGACCCGAGTCGAAGTCCGAGGAGTCAAGATCGAATGCCCAGACTTCGCCGGCAGCCGCATAAAACCTGAAGTAGTCGTCGTCCCAGGTACCGTCAATCTCACCGCACACCGAGCCGCCGAGAGAGTTCAGGACATCGGCGCTTGTGGTGCTGTCGTTGCCTTCGGTCTCAGGCGTGTCACAGGGGTTGCTGACGTAGAAGCCGAGGTTGTACGTGTGTGCGCCGCTACCGGTGCTAAAGAAGTCCTCAAGGCGCACGTAATAGGTGCCAGCGTCAGGCAGCAGCTTGGTGATGTAGGAATCTGTGCCGAACAAGCCATCGTCGTTGTAGGCCAACTGGTCGTGACCATCAAACAATCCGAAGTCTTCGTCAAACAGGCGAAGAGTGCTGTCGAGAGCAGAGCCGCCTGCTGCTGCATCGACATCGAGGCTGAGGATGGTAAAGGCGTCGAGGACTACGCTGAAATAGTCATCGTCACCGTTGCTTCCGATCTCTCCACAGGAGTCAGTCTCGGACGGCACATCGACAAAGTCGGCGGTGCTCCAGTCGTTGTTGGGCTCTATCTCGGGCGCATCACAGCTGACCGTGCTCTCATCGATGGAGCCATCGCAGTCGTCATCGATACCATTGCTGGGATCTTCGGTAGCCTGTGGGCCGATGTTGGGGTTGCTGTCATCACAGTCGCCGGCGAGCTCGATGTAGCCGTCGCCGTCGTCGTCAAAGCAGTCCGTGTCATTGTCGACGGTGCCATCGCAGTCGTTGTCGACGCCGTCGCAGTACTCGGCGGCGCCGCTGTTGATCCAGAAGTCGTTGTCGTTGCAGTCACCTTGTGTGGTGGTCTCGCCGTCGCCATCGTTGTCGACGCCGCAGTCTGCTGGCGGCTCGTCGACGGTGCCATTGCAGTTGTTGTCCGCGCTGTCGCAGACCTCAACGGCTCCGGTCAGCACGGCCGGGTTGCTGTCATCGCAGTCACCCTGGTCCTCGGTCTGGCCGTCGCCGTCGTCATCGTAGCAATTTGTGCCCTCGTCGATGTTGGCGTTGCAGTTGTCGTCGATGCCGTTGCAGGTTTCGACCGCGCCCGGATTGACGGCTGAGTTGGTGTCGTCGCAGTCGCCGTTAGCGCCTGTGTAGCCGTCGCCGTCGCCATCGTTGTCGGCACAGCTGGTCGCTGGGGGGGTCCAGCCGGACTCGTCGATCGTGCCATCGCAGTCGTTGTCCTGCAGATCGCAGATCTCGGTTGCGGGGTTAGCTCCGCCGTAGCTGTTGGGGTTGGTGTCGTCGCAGTCGCCGTTGTTCTCGCTCACGCCGTCTTCGTCGTCGTCGTAGCACTCGGTCTCTTCGTCGGTGGTGCCGTCGCAGTCGTCATCAATGCTGTTGCAGGTCTCGATC
>CAZEIY010000647.1:0-1388 GCA_964512375.1 uncultured Rickettsiales bacterium
GACGTTGCTCGACAGGTACAAGGTCTCGCCATCGGGACTCAGTACCAGGTGACGGGGAGTCGGCTTCATCCCCTTGATCGTGCCCAGGTAGCTGCCTGAGTCGACGTCGAAGCCTGCGATGCCGCCGCCGCCCATTCGGGAGACCAGCAGCATCTTGCTGTCAGGGGTGAAGACGGTGCCACGCAGACAGTAGCCACAGGCCTTGTCACGGTTTTTTCCAGCAAGTCCGCTCTGCGAGAGCTTCCTGACGACCACCAGCAACTCCGGGCGGTACTCGAACTGCTGCGGATCCCCGGAACTGGTATCGATGAGGGCCACCGTGTTGTCGCCCCAGTGGGTGACAGCAACCCAGTTCCCATCAGGAGAAGCTGAGACGTACTTGGGGATCGGACCGGTAGGCATCACGCGCACGATTTCGTCGGTCGTGGTGTCGATGATGGCCACCGCCGAGGGCGAGGTCGCGCCGCCGTCGTAGCTGCGCCGGTAGTACGGGACCCAGAGGAACTTCCCGCCGTGGGACATCTCGCTCTCCACCGGCTTGCCCTTGAAGTGGTTGACGTTGCCAGAGCGCGGCCGCTTGTAGAACTTGTAGTCGAAAGGAGCCGTCGCGCCCTGGAAGAGTTGCTCGTTTTCGGCGTTGAAATGGTGCTTGATTACCTTGATCTTCTCGACGGTCTCCGCGTTGTAGACAACCGTCTTGTAGCCCTCGAGAGAATTGATGTAGACCTTCTTGCCATCAGCGCTGAAACGCGCCGACTTGGGTGAGGAGATGTCCCGATCGTAGTGGTCCCTCTCGGGCACCTTGGGATTGGCCTGGTAGCGCTGAAACCGACCGGTCAACTCTATCTGCAGAGTGTTGGTCTTACCCGACTCTCCTCCTCCCGGTTGCGCGAGCGCTTTGGGTGTACTGAGGGTGCCTATGGGAATCTGCAGAGAACTCCGCCCGGAGCCCGAGGCGCCTTTCAGGTTGTCCCGGGCGATCGGGAGCCACTGGGGGGCCTCCTCATAATCGGGGTCCAGCTCCATCACTGTCTCCCAGGTCTCGACGCAGCTCTTCCAGCTGCCGCGCGTCCAGTAGGCCCAGCCGAGCTCGTAGAGGCAGGGCTTACAGTCAGGCTCTGCCTCGAGGCAGGACTTGAAGTAGCTCATTGCCTGTTTCGAGTCGGCGTCCTTGAGAGCCGAGAAGCCCGCACGGAAGAGCTCCGTCGCCTCTTCGGAAGCACAGGAGCCATCGTCCTGGGCAAGAGCTGGCCAGGCGGATAGGAGACCTGCAGCCAGGCTCAGGCAGACAGCAAGGGAACGAGACATGGGCACTCCGCAGTAGGACCGACTAGTAGGCAAAGAAGGTGGCAGGAGCTCCGCTACCTCAACAGAGTTAACATAACGCC
>CAZEIY010000647.1:1398-2512 GCA_964512375.1 uncultured Rickettsiales bacterium
GCAGCAGCCCCCCCCAGGGCGGCAGAACCTAGCCGGCATCGCCCCGGAAGGCCAGCCCAATGGGCGGGCCTCGATGTGGATGAACTCCGGGGTCTCCTGGCCCAGCAGGCCCCTCGCTGTCCCGGGTCTGCAGTCGGCCGCTAACGGCTCCCAGCGGAGTCGTCGTCGCCGGAGCTGTCGTCGTCGTCACCTGTGCTGTCGTCGTCGCCGGAGCTGTCGTCGTCGTCGCCGGCGGAGTCGTCATCGCCGGCAGAGTCGTCGTCGCCGGCGGAGTCGTCATCGCCGGCAGAGTCGTCGTCGCCGGAGCTGTCGTCGTCGTCGCCGGCGGAGTCGTCGTCTCCTGAACTGTCGTCGTCGCCACTGGTGTCGTCGTCGTCACTGGTGTCGTCGTCATCCACCGGCAGCGGCACCTCGTCATCACCGAAGAAGTCGGCTCCGCCATCCTCGTAGCCGTCGTGGGTACCGAAGAACGCGCACCCCACCGGAGCCAGGACCAGGGCGGCACACAGCACAGCGACCAGGGCAGTGTGAAGGGGGCGATGCGGGCTCACGGACTGCACGACGTCGGCTTCTCCGTTGGACTGGCTGGATTCTGGCACATCGCAGGAGAACATGAGCAGGCCTGGCGACGCCCTACTGGGCAAGCGAGGTGAAGGCCGGGTCGCCGGCGAGGTACAGCTCCAGCCAGCGAGCCACCGTCACGCCGTCGATCTCGACCACGTCGAAGCGGCCGAGCATCTCATCAAGACCCTGTCCACCGATGCCGTCAAAGGGCAGAGCGTCGGGATGGGTCAGGTCGGTGGTGGAGTCGATGGCCAGGGTGGTGTGCCTCGTGCCCTCGTAGAGGAAGCGCCCGTATTGCTCAGGGTGCGCGCGCTCGAGGTCATAGGTCTCTCCCGTGACCTCCCAGGAATAGGTCTGCCCAGTCAGCCCGAGAAACATCACGCTGATTATGAAGTCTTCGAGGGAACTCACTGTCAGGTAGCTGATTGTAGGATCCTGTGAAAGCACCCAAGAAGCGAGTGATGTCGCGTGTCCGTCGGCAAAGCAATTCTCGCAACTCGAAGGAACCATGGACATGATCCCCCACTCGTTCAGAATGTCCGTGATAAAC
>CAZEIY010000648.1:0-2510 GCA_964512375.1 uncultured Rickettsiales bacterium
GCGTTCAATCGCTACATCCACTGGTTCGCGACGACCAACGCACATACTTATCGGGATCACCCGGTGATGTTGGGCAACGCCAGCATCATGAGCTGGCGAATCTACTTTGAGTACCTGTGGTGGTTCGGGGCGTTGGTGCCCGGATTTGTCGGTAAGTGGCACTTGGAGCCAGCGTTCATCGAGGAGCAACTGGCCAACTGCCCCCGGCACATCCACGGAGAGATCTACGACGAACTGAGCATGCTGGCCCGTAAGGGGACGAACATCGGCCTGATGGACTGCTACCGAGCCGATCAGTTGCCGCTGTGTGGCGACTTCTTCCCGGACCGCCACCATGTGCCCTACCTTGAGAACACCGAGTATGGTCACCGGGAGCTGAACATCTATCGTTCCGTCGCTGCGACTCACTATGTGGCGGCGATGTGGTGGCTAAAGCTCCAGGCGCGAGTCTACGGTCCGCTGTTCTTGTTCCGTTGGCGTTTTCATAAGGTATTTGCACAGTTGCTGAAGCAGTCGGCGTTGATCCGTGTCCGTTCCTGGGTTCATGAGCGCGAGAATGCCCGGCATCGTGCAACCAGAAGGTTTGCTTTGCTCCAGAAGGCCTTTAGTGCCTATCGGGCGCCCACAGCGCTGCAAGCGTGGCCAGGCTTGACCCTGGAGGAAGAAAAACGGGAAGCGCGCGTTCAGAGGGGAGAGGCTTCGCGGACCAGTGGCTCGGTTGCAGTGGAGCCGTCGGTTCACGTGCTGCACTAGCGCACAGTTCGTCGAAAAGGGCTACGAGGAGTTGCGGATATGACGATGCTGCGGCGATGTTGGAGGCGTTGCAGACCTTCCAAGGCCCCTTGAACGGCGCAGGTTGTCCTCACATGGAGCGCGTCGGCGCGTGCGGACAGCCACTCCGGTCGCTCACGCCGCGGGGGCGCATGGAGCGCATGATCTGTCCGACAAAGAGCAGAACTCCTGTTACCAGTAACCACAGGGCAGCGTGCAGTAGCAAGCCCCGGGCTTCGGGTACGAGTTCAGCGGCGATACGTCCAATCAGCGCACACAGCCAGAGGATGCCGACCGCTGGCCGCAACAGGGGCCAACGGATATCCTCGGCCAGCCAGGCAGGGATGACCCGCTGTCCGACTGCCAGCACCATTCCGATGATGAAGCCGAGGCCAAGGAGATGGTAGCCCAGCACCACCAGGGTGGATGACCAGGCAGAGATGACGGGCTTGCTCAGAAATAGAGGGATCTGTGTGGCGATGAGCGGCAAGAGGTGACCCGGGATCAGGACCGCCTGGCTAGCTGCCATGGAGAGCCACGCGGCTCGGGTCATCCAACGAAGGGTACGAGCAGCGGGGGCTGGCTCGCTGATTCGACTCATCGTGTCCGGGGTCGCCAGGCGCAGCATGGCGGTCGCTCTGAAGACTCGGACGTACAGGACAGTCAGGGCTGTCGCTGAGATGACGATGAGTGGGCTCCAGTTGAGCAGTACAGCGATTGTCAGGAGGACTGAGAGCATCGTTGCGTGGCGGGATGCAGCCAGCACTTCATTACGATCCGGGGTTCCAACGTCGCCCAGCGCGGGGATCATCCTTGGAGTGAGGCCTACGGCAATGGGACACAACGCACCCCACAGAAGGGCGCGTGGTGCATGGGCGACGATGTCCAGGGCTTCGCAGAAGGTAGCAAAGGAGAGGATGAGGGCGGTCACTCCCATCGACGCCAACCCTGCGCTCAACCAATCATCCCACCACAGACCAGCTGGGCCTCGCCCCTGGAAGCAGGCTCCCAGAGACCCTGCGATACCGATGAGTGCTCCCGCCCAGAGGGCTCCGGTGATCCATCGAATGGGCAGCCATGGGAGCGTAAGGCCCAGATAGCCGACAAGACAGGCCGCTGCGGTGGAGCATAGACCTGAAGCAGCCCAGAGATGACGTGGCAGCGGGTCTGTTCGCCCTCTTGGGATGATGCGAAAGAGTAGTGCCAGCACGAAGAGGGCGGCAAAGCCCAGCACCATACCGTGAGCATGGGCTTGAGGTGAGTATGGGAGCCAACCTACGGTCTTCGCGGACAGGTGGGCGCTGAGCGCGATGACCCCAGGAAAGAAGAAGCACAGCAGGGAAAGACGGATTCCCAAGCGGGATAGCCGGTCGCCTTCAGGTTCTCGATAGACCAGGCTTAGGTGACTCATGGACGAGTTACTGGGTAGGAAGTGGGCTGATGGGGGGCGGTCAGGCTGTCGCGGACCATCAGGTACAGGAGGCCGAGCAGCGTCGGTGGCGTCAGCAACATGAGCACCGTCGCCGTGCCATAGCTGGAGCGCCCTTCCAGCTGCCCTGCACAATAGGGACAAGCCTCGGAAGCTGCCGGAACGAGGAGCACCAACATGGTTGCCAGCAGGGGCAGGCACCATCGGTACGGACGCGCATGCCCCCCGCCCTCGTCCCGTTCAGTCTGGGGTGCCACCGCTTCTCACCACAGGTAGAATAGGACGTACAGCAGTGGCCATACGAGCACGA
>CAZEIY010000649.1:0-2508 GCA_964512375.1 uncultured Rickettsiales bacterium
CGCGGTCTTCCTCGGACTGGCGATGTTCGCAAGCTTCATGCTGGACACCCTGGCCCGTTTCACCATGACCATCTTCGACCTGGTCTCCCAGGCGACGATGCTCTGAGAGCAGGGAAGGGACGGGCTCGTGAGCACCCTTGAGTTCGGCATGGAGATCGGGCCGACCCTGTATGCGGCGTTCATGATCTTCGCGCGCGTGACGGCGATGCTGCACGTGCTTCCCCTGTTCAGTATGAAGTCAGTTCCCGTCCCGGTGCGGGCGGGTCTGGGCGCTCTGGTCGCTCTGTTGATCTGTCCTTACGTCGAGACCGTCGATGCTCCCGGTTGGGAGGTGGCTGCCTTTGCTATTGCGCTCACCTCGGAACTCTTCCTCGGCGCGGCGATGGGCTTCGCTGTACGACTGATTCTGTCGATTGTCGACGTCTTGGGTACGGTTCTGGCTGCCAACTGCGGCCTGGGTATGGCCGCTCAGTTCGACCCCGTCTCGCAGAGCCAGGCGCTGGTAGTCAGCAAGCTCATCCAGGTTGCCGGCTTCCTGGCTTTCCTCGCTCTCGACCTGCATCACGAGGTGCTACTTGGTGTGGTCGGTTCCTTTGAGGTTGCGCCCCCAGGACAGGGCGTGCTCGTGTTCGCGGCGGGTCCGGCCTTCTCGGCGCGCTTCGGCCAGATGTTGATGGATACCTGTCGACTCTCGATGCCGCTCATCGCTGCGGTGTTGTTCTTCAACATGGTCTCGACGCTGGTCACACGGTTCGCCCAGCAGATGAATATCTACTTCTCCGTCGGCCTGACTGCGAATGTCTGGGCAGGCCTTGTCGCGATTTCGGCGACGATCCCCGCGCTTGTTGCGACGTTGATCACCCGCAGCGAAGAGATCCGCGGTCTCATGAGCGCGCTGGCGGGGGGGTGAATCGTGTCAGACGAGCAGGACTCAGGACAGGACCGCACAGAAGAACCGACGGACAAACGCCGTCAGGACTTCCGCAAGAAGGGTCAGACCGCCAAGTCCCAGGACGTCACCTCCGTTGGATTGTTGTTCGCCTTGTGTCTCGTGATCATGGCGTGGTCGGGGACGATGGCGGAGACCATGTCGGAGTTGTGCATCGAAGTCCTCACGGTGGGTGTCGATAATCCCAGCTTCTACGCGGACAACCCTCTGAAGATCGGTCTGCTCGGCATGAAGACGGTGGTAATCACCGTTGGCCCCATCCTGCTCGTTGCCTTTGTAGCTGCACTCTTGCTGATGATTGCGCAGGTGGGTCTGATGATCTCCTTCAAGCCGATGGAGCCAGATCTGAGCAAACTCAACCCGATTAAGGGCCTGCAACAGAAGATGTTCTCGGCGCAGGCCGTTGCCGAGTGGCTCAAGTCGATGTTCAAGGTGATCATCGTGGGCGGTGTCGGCTGGCGCGTATGGGTAACGCACTCACAAACGCTCAGCGCTCTGCCCTGGCGAGACCTGCCGGGCAGTATCTACTGGTCGGGGGTGTTCGTCACCAAGCTGGTCCTGTACACGCTGCTGGCGATGACTGTGCTCGCTGTAGGCGATCTGATCTTCTCTCGTTGGCAGCTCTATCGAAAGATGCGGATGACCCGCGAGGAGCTGAAGAGAGAGCACAAAGAGATGGAGGGTGATCCGTACCAGAAGGCGAAGATAAAGCAGCTCATGCACGAGATGAGTCGTAATCGTCTGGTAGCCGAGGTGCAGGAAGCCACCGTGGTGGTCACTAACCCGTCCCACTATGCGGTGGCTCTTCGCTACGACATGGGCCAGTCCGGAGCTCCGGTTGTTGTGGCTGTGGGAACCGATCACCGAGCTAAGCGGATCAAAGAAATCGCACGTTCAGCGGGAATTCCTCGTATCGAAAACCGACCTTTGGCACGGGCCTTGTATTCACAATCCAAGGTCGGTCAGGAGATTCCCTTTGGACTCTACGACGCCGTCGCTGAAGTTCTCGCCTTCGTCTATCGCCTACGGGCGTCCAGGAGGCCGGCGGGGGCAAGTCAGGCAGCCTACTAAGAGTAGGTCGCCGAGAAGAAACAACGAGCGCTTAGGCGCCCCGGTGTCAGCCGGGTGACACAGGAGCCGTCAGAATGGCAACGAACGACGACTCAGATAGCTTGTTCAGTTCATTGTCCGGTTTTCTGAACCGGGAACTGATCATCGCGCTCGTGCTCGTGTGTGTGCTCGGACTGCTGATTGTCCCACTCAGCCCGACCTTTCTCGACTTTCTCCTTGCTGTTTCAATCTCCCTCTCGCTGGTCGTATTCCTGGTCTCCTTCTATGTAGAGGACCCGGTGGAGTTCAGTGTCTTCCCGGTGCTGCTGCTCATCTCGACTGTCTACCGCTTGTCTTTGAACATCAGCTCAACCCGCTTGATCCTGAGCAACGGTGGAACGGGGACACAGGCCGCGGGCAGCATTATCGAGGCTTTTGGCAACGTGGTGGCCGGCGGCAACTTTGCGGTCGGTCTCGTCATCTTCATCATCCTGGTCATCATCAACTTT
>CAZEIY010000650.1:0-2503 GCA_964512375.1 uncultured Rickettsiales bacterium
AGCACCCACGCTTCGCTGCTCGCTTCCTCGCCGGCCTGTTTCGGCACGACCCGCGATACTTCTATTCGTTCCTGCTCTTCTGGCTCACATTCCCGGGCTTATGACACAGCACGAACACCATTTTCATGTGGTACCGCCTCACCGTGTGGCACCTCGCCCCTTCGAGTGGTCTCCAGCCGGCGGACAGGCGCAGTAAATCGACGAACGACGCCATACTTCCATCTCAGCAGGTTGCAAAGCGGAAAGAACCGAGCGCAGGCCAGCGTGCGACGCGCCGAGTCACGGCCCAGGCGTACTCATCCGATGCGGCGGTTCGACTGCACGCAACCGTGCGACAGAGATCGCCACACAGGATGTGCCCGCTGCGCGGGTCAAGTCTACGCGGCCGATAGCGCCTCTATACTCGCGTGATATGGACTCATCCGTGGCGGAGGAATGCAGAAGCAGCTCTTTGGGATCCCAAGTAACTCGAGGATTCGCTCTGCCGGTGCGGCAAGCACAGGCGCGAGGCGCTGTAGCGGGGAACCATCGATAGAGATCTTCAGCCCTTGGATGCCCCAGAACCACTTTGTCGCCATCTCGAACGTTAGGTTGTTCACCTGTTTCTTCGTGAACGGGTGAGGCAGCGTCTCATCCCTCCTTCGCAGCTCGCGCCGCAAAGTGTACTGGATGAAGTTCCGAACCATCAACGCCAGCACCATCACGAGACCCAATGCCCGGATGCGCCTTGGTGTCTTGACGAACATCGGAGAAACCGCCGCTTCGCTCTTGAGCCACCTGAAACCTGTATGGTTTTCGACCAGATACTGGCGCCGGTACTCTCCGAGAATGCGGGCGTCCGACCAGCTCTGATCATCCGTGTGGTCTGTGATCAACATGAAACAGGAGGCTCTTCGCCGCGCCTGTGAGATCGCCTCCTCATCGGGTTGACTGCTGAAGCGGACGGTCCAGACCGTCTTCGTGGGTGTCTTCTCTCCAGCCTTGGGACGGCCAGCACGCGCTCGCTTGACGGGTACTTCCTTCGACTCCGTGAAAGTCTCCACGCTCAGCAACCGCGTCTGCACCAGCAGCTTCTCCGCTGCCTTACGGGCGTCAGCCTCACAGAAGAAGCCCTCGTCATTACGTTGGTGCTTCTTGACGAATTTGTCGAGGCTGGCACGCTCCTTGTTCAGCTTTCTCTCCAGGGAGCGCTCGAACTTCGCGGCGAGCGTAGTGGAGTGAACCACCAACATCCGCATCGGCACTGTCGTCTCGTAGAGTTCGGTGCCCTCGCCATCCGCGCGTTCGCGCTGGCGCTTGACCTCGAATGGCATCGTTATCGACCAGCCGCTGTAGACCTTGTGTGGGTCGGCCTTGCGTCTGCCGGGCTTTCGCTGTAGCTCGGGCCACTCCGAGAGCTCAGGGCAGGCCTCCCAGGCGGCGTCGATCATCTCTCCACGGAGCTTATAGGAGCGGGGCACCAGGGAGATCACATGGAGTCCCTCGTCCAACACTCGCCCGATGGTGATGGCATCGACAGCCTTGCAGTCGGCGACAACGGTGACCTGGTCGGTATCTGGCAGTAACCCGCTCAGGCGGGTGAGGACATCTCTGTTGGCCGTGGTGTCGGAGGTATTGCCGGCGGCGATCTGCACGGTCAGGGGGATGCCGAGCATGCCATGGACGGAGAGCCCAAAGATGACCTGCTTGAGGTCCGGCCTCTTGTCCTTCGAATGCCCGTAAGTGACGTTTGGCTCAGCATCTCCGAGGTATTCACCATACAGCGAGACCGATGTCGTATCCGTATGCACGGAGTACTCGGTGGGGCGGTCATCCCACTGTAGATACCGCTCGATCACACCTGCCATGATGGCGTCGGTGCCCGCCTCATCGATGTGGTCAAGCGCCACAGCCAGCCGCGTGTCGTTGAAGGCGTCTGGCTCGCAGCCCTCGCCGATCAGCAGCTCGACATCGGCGTTCGCGCACCAGCCCTAATCTAATAGACAGGGGCATCGCGTAGAGCGCGACCCTACCATCGAGGATGTTGTAGATCATCGCCATGACGCACTCGGCGTCAGAGACGCGAGACTGGTCGTGCTTGGGGCAAATCGCTTCGATGACCTGGGGAATGCCGAGGAGATCCGCATAGAAGCGGACAGCAGGGAGGTGCCGAACGGCACGGATCTCTGAATGGACTTGCGGTGACATGAGCGGCGATCACACGTTCCAGCCAGGAATGCACCCGGATGATTGTCATCAAATGTCACGGATTCTCGGCGGTGGGCGCGAGGCCCCATGGGAGGTGGCGGGAAGGTTCCGGCCCATGTGTCAGCACCATCTGATGTCGAAGACCTGGTTTCGTGAGATGGCGAAAGTTACGCTTGTACGCCGACAATAAATTCATCACCGCGAGGCGGCAGGCCCGGGAATGGGTGTCACGGCGAAGCCGCCCCCAGGCGTCGGACAAGACAAGTACGACGAGACCGCCGCTGCCATGATCGCCCTGCTCAAGTATGGGTGTGGA
>CAZEIY010000651.1:0-1548 GCA_964512375.1 uncultured Rickettsiales bacterium
GCGTACCTCTGGGTCTGGCAGCGCGATAGCCCCCCGAAGGAGCGAGAACTGGGGTACGCCCAGTTCGCCCAAATGGAAGAGAACGACAGCCCGGCGCGCCGCCTCAAACACGGTGCGGACCACGTGCGCTTCCGCCACCCAGAGGGCGATGATCTACCCGACGTCGCGGCCCTGTGGCGCGAGGGGTTTCGAGACCTTTACGGCCAGTCGATGGTCTTCCGCGGTGCCTGGGTGGGAGGCATCACCTGGGCCACCCGGGCTGAAGGCGGGTTCAACCTGGCCCACCTGCAGTTATTAGAGCAACTGGCCCCAGCCCTGACCGCGGTCATTGAGCCCCTGGCACGCGATCTGGTCACGGGGGCTGCAAGAGCTTGCCCCCCTCCACGGCCCCCAGCCAGGTGGACCACCAGTCTGCCGACTGGAACGAACAGCACATCGCTTGGACCGATTTCTCAACCGCAGTCGAGCAGGCTACATCCGCCAAGAAACCCATTTTCCTCGTGTTCTACACGACTTGGTGCCCTCACTGCCACAACGCCAGCTGGCTGTTTCACAACGATGAAGTCGTCAACATGAGCAAGCAGTTCATCATGGTCAAAGTCGACGGCGATGACCGCCCAGACATCTCCGAGAAGTACGCCATCGATGGCCAGTACATTCCCCGCATGTACGTCCTGGATTCCACTGGCCACGCGCTCGCAAACGTCACCGCCCAATACATGGACGAGTACAAGTACTTCCCCAACGAATACGAGCTAAAGAGTGTTCTCAGCATCATGACCCGAGGGATTGCTGCCGCAGGCCAGTAGTTCTCGGATGGGACGCGGCCATTCTGAACGGATGAACGACTGATGCTTGGAATCGTCACGCTGGAGACGAGATTATTCTCTGGGTGACAATCACCTGCGAACCTGACAATCGGGAAGATCGCGAGTGGTGATTGTCAGACTGGACCCCGTCCCTTGCGGAGATTCCGCCCTTGGCGATTTGTTGCAACCATGTATTCTCCAGCGACTCAAACCCTTCCAGGGAGTTGTACATGCCAAGAGCGGGCTACGAGGATGCCTATCATCTAGTCGGGTTGATCCGAAACGCAGCAACATCAATATGGATCAGCTGCTGTACCTTGGGAGGCCTGCAGGTTCTGTATGGCATCTACAACCTATTTTTTGGAGGAGGGTTCTTCGGCGGCACCTTCATCTTGTTGGGCCTGATGACCGGCTTGGCCGGATATGGAACAGCCATGGTTGTCCGAGGAATCGCCTCCATTCTGCTCGCCACAACCGATACAGCTGTGGCTACCCGAAGCAGCGCCCAACTGCTGGAAACTCAGACGACCATTACGAAATCACTCTTGGCTCAAATGAGCGTCGTTGCGGCCAAGACGAAGTAGCAATCCAGGCGGACCTCGTACTCGGGCTCCAGGCGCTCCTCGAGCTCCAGGGCGACGCGGAGCATCTCGTCCTGCTCGGAGAGACAGGTGGCGCCTGTGTTCCCGGGGTTGTCGGGCTCGCCGTGGCCGGGGTCGATGACCACGCGGTGGGGACT
>CAZEIY010000651.1:1558-2502 GCA_964512375.1 uncultured Rickettsiales bacterium
ATCAGCAGGAGCATGGACACGTCGACAGCCTACGGAGCGCTGCGGTTCCATGCTTGCTGTCGCCACGCCGGTGGAGTGAGCTGCGAGCGTGCTTGCTCAGTGATGGGCAAAGGGCGCTTGCGGCCCGTCGATCGGGTTCCATCGCCAGCCCTCTGGGCTGGGGGCGCCGATCGGGAAGTCGACAGCGGGCTGCGGCGACTCGGGCCGCGCGTTCAAGACGACCATCACCAGCTCACCCTCGAAGGCCAGGTGCTCATCGCCACTGGGCTCGATCGAGTACGAGCGCCAGTACAGGGCGCGAGACGTGACGGCGAGCTGGTCGAAGAGCATGCCGATGCGGTTCCAGTCGCCCTCGAAGGCCACGCTCATCGAGGGTTCTGTGTGGAATGCGAACTCAGGACCTTCCAGGTCTTCCGTGGCGACGATCTCCAGCGCCAAGTCGTTCCCGATACCCTCGAGCCGCTCTCGGAGTTTGTCCGCGTAGGGCTCGTTGGGCACCCGGCGCAGGTGCTCCTTCACCTCGTCGATGGTCGACATCATGGCCGCTTCCGCGGCTTCTCTGCCCGTGGGGACGACCAGCGCCGGCTGGGCTGGCAGCGCGAGCTCGGCCTTGATGACGACGGCGACATCCCCGTCGAGGGCCTCGGTCGAGATCTCGGGGTTCGACAGCGAGCCGCGCAGGTGGTCGAGATAGGCCCCCGCCTCGGTCTCGGTCGGGGCGACGGCACGGATCTCGAAGCGTGGCTCCGAGTACTCGATCCCGGTCAAGCGGACTCCGAAGTCCTCTGCGGCTCCGAGCTCGTACAGCGCCCACGCGCTGGTGAGCTATGCTCACCACACCTGTGCTCTGGATTCCTCCGGCGCCATCGAGTGCTGGGGTCGCGACGACTCCGGACAGGTCTCTGACGCTCCCTGACCCCCACATCCATCACCTTCTGAGCTGG
>CAZEIY010000652.1:0-2496 GCA_964512375.1 uncultured Rickettsiales bacterium
GTGGAGGGTCTCGAGCGTATAGACACGAACGTCAGCAAGGCGCACAAGGCGCACGTGCACGCGGTGGTCATGCGTTTGCAGGTGCGCGATGACCAACAGCGCCTGGGCGAGATGCGCCGGGTCATCTATGTACAGCAGGATCCTGATTTACTTGCAGGAATGCCCTTGGCGGTGGGCTCCTCGATGGAGGCAAGTCCGACTCTCGTCGATGTAGACGGGGATGGTATCGATGACGTCGTCTTTGCTACCTCTGACGGCATTGTCAGCATCGCGCGTCGTATCGGGGGCAAGCTTGAGCTGTTGCAAGGCTGGCCGCAGAGCTTCTCCCTCCTCGCCGAGCAGGACCCTGATGATGCTGGCAACCACCTCGCTCAGCCCGCCTATGTCAGCGGCTCCGTGTCGGCCACCCGCTCTCACGCCGTCGCAGGGACTCCGGCGGTCGCCGATCTGGACGGAGATGGTAGCCCTGAGGTCGTAGCTGCCAGCCTGAACGGTGAACTGCGCGTCTGGCACGCAGATGGAAGTCTGGCGGAGGGCTGGCCTTTTGTCCTCGATCTCTCACTCGTTGAGGGTATGAACGAGGTGGATCTGAACAACTACGACTACGGCTTCTTCGCCAGTCCAGCTCTCGGCGATCTGGATGGTGATGGTGATCTTGAGGTAGTAGCTGCGGGGATGGACAGCCGTCTCTATGCCTTGCACCACGATGGGGTGATGGTCGATGGGTTTCCCGTCGAGCTTCGCGCTGAGTATGAGACCAGCGCCGGCACCCAGAGCCGTGGGGAGCGAATCATCTCCAGTCCTGCACTTGGTGATGTCGATGGAGATGGTTTCCTGGAGATCGCTCTGGGCACGAACCAGAAGACGACGGGTACCTATGGCCTTGGCTATCTCGTCAGCCACGAAGGCCAACTTGAGGATGGCTGGCCCTATGCACTGTTTGGTGCGTACACCAACGCCCTGCCCTATGTCGGCGAGGGTGTTCCGGGCTCTCCCAGCTTGTGTGATGTGGATGGCGATGGCCGGCTCGAAGTGGCGATGCACACCATCGCGGACTCAGGGAAGCTGCTGAGCTGGAATGGTGAGGAGTTCGCGAAGCTGGCGAGGATCGGCGCGGACTTCGGTGGTCTTTCCAACACAGCGGAAGAGAGCGCGGCTCTGATCATGATCAACAGCGGCGCGTGGGGTGACATGAACCTGGATGGTTCGCCCGACTACCTGGTTGGCGCTATGGGCTTTGACTACGCCAATGGATTGCTCGATGACGGACGTCGGCACGATCATGACCACCTGTTATCGGGCTGGAGCGGCGCTCCGGTCGAGAGCACCAGCGGCCCCAAGATGCCGTTTCTTGAAGGCTTCCCGCAGATCATGGAGGACATGCAGTTCTTCCTGAACCCGACCATCGCTGATCTCAATGGTGACGGCTATCCCGAGGCCATCAATGGCTCAGCCGGTCAGATCGTGCACGCGTTTGACTTCGCTGGAAATGAGCCGGCGGGCTGGCCGAAGTCCACTGGCCAGTGGATTCTCGGTAGTCCGGCCGTCGGGGATAGTGATGGTGATGGCTACCTTGAGGTCTGGGTGGCGACGCGAGATGGATACCTCTTCGCATGGCGTACGGCGGCGCTGGCTTCGGAGGCAATACGCCACTGGACCGGCTTTCGACACGACCCAGCGAATACGGGCAACTGCCATACGCCGCTGCGTACCTACCCTCCTCTCCCAGAAGAGGCGGGCTGCGCCTGTAACCAGAGTGGTGAAGGGAAATCTGGCTACCGGTTGCTGTTGCTGACGCTGCTTGGGCTCTTCCTCAGCAACCGCTCGGCGCGGGGTATCACTCGGAGCCGAGGGTCGTAGCAGGGCTGACAGCGTTCGGACTCAAGCTAGTAGCTAGTAGGCAGGTGGCTCGAAGGCCATCAGTTCGCCAGCGGCAGTGAGCAGCATCCCTGTCGCGCTCGGACCCAGGGAATTGGTCTCTTCGTAGTGCTCACCTGGCGCCTCGTCGAGGAACGGCTGATGTTCGTGCAAGCGATAGTTGTAGTCGGGAATGAAGTAGCCAAGTTCGTCATTGGCCAGTCCCAGGAGCATCTTGTTTTCCCCTGGGATGAGGTCGCGTAGATAGGGTCCCGCCGGCGCATTACTCAACTCGGGTGGATTGCTGGATTCGGGCTCGATGAGTTGCTGAAGTGGTCCGGTGTTGCTGCCGTCGTATCCGCCGATCGCCAGCTCGGGAAGCAGCTCGCCGGGCAGAGTCAGGGCAGAGACGTTGCCCAGCTGGAACAGGCTGACCTCGGTGCGGACGTCAGGGATGTTGTTTCTGCTGATGAGTCGCGTCGGGTCGTAATTGTAGGCCTCGCGGTCGATGATGCCGAGGTTGAGCATCAGGTGGTAGCCCTCGTTCTCGACCGGCAACATCAACTGGCGAGTACGGAAGGTCAGGAGGGGGTCAGCCACCAACTCTGCGGTGCCAATCGATTGCAGTGCGTGGTAGCC
>CAZEIY010000653.1:0-2489 GCA_964512375.1 uncultured Rickettsiales bacterium
CGAGGGCGCATCGACAGGGCGCCTGCTGACCGGCATAGATGAGTTCGACCGTATCCTCGGCGGTGGGCTGGTCTCCGGCAGCATCAGTCTCATCGGTGGCGAGCCGGGAGTTGGCAAGTCCACTCTGCTACTGCAGGTAGCGATGGCAGTCGCGGCGAGCGGCCGCAAGGTTCTGTATGCGTCGGGTGAAGAGTCCACCGAGCAGGTGAGCGCCCGGGCACAGCGTCTCGGCAACCTCGACGAGCACCTCTTCCTACAGGCAGAGACCGATCTCGGACGTATCCTTGCCAGCAGCGACAGCCTCGCCCCGGAGGTGTTGGTGTTGGATTCGGTGCAGACCGTTTTTGTGGCGGAGCTCGGGGGAACCATCGGCAATGTCGCCCAGGTGCGTGAGGTCACCTCGCGGCTCGTACAGCACGCTAAGTCCACCTCGCGCATCGTGTTGGTGGTGGGGCATGTGACCAAGGGCGGGCAGCTCGCCGGCCCGCGCACCCTTGAGCACCTGGTGGATACGGTCATCTACTTCGAGGGCGGAAGTCATCCTCCGTACCGGGTCCTGCGCGGTGAGAAGAATCGTTTCGGAGCTACCGGTGAGCTGGGTCTGTTCGAGATGACCTCGAGCGGGCTACGCGGCGTGTCTGAGCCGTCGTCGGTGCTCCTCCAAGATCGCGCTGAGGGTCGTGCCGGCACGGTGGTGACCGCCGCCATGGAGGGGAGCCGCGCCCTGCTCATCGAGGTGCAGTCCCTCGTCGCGCCGGGCTTTCCAGGCTCGGTTCGCCGCAGCTCGCTGGGCGTAGACAGTGGGCGTCTCGCCATGCTCGTCGCCGTGCTCTCCAAGGCTGAGTACGTGCTCCACGACAAGGACATCTTCGTCAACGTGGTAGGTGGACTACGGATCACCGAGACGGCCGCCGATCTGGCAGTAGCATCCGCGATTGTCAGTAGCCTGCTCGCCAGGCCCATCGACACCGACTGGCTGGTGCTCGGAGAGGTGGGCTTGACGGGTGAAGTGCGTCAAGTGGCGCGCCTGGATCGCCGCCTCGAAGAGGCTCGCCGGCACGGCTTTCGCCGCGCGTTGGTTCCCCGTCTACCTGTCGGTTACCAGGTGCCGGATGGTCTGGAGTGCACCGAAGCATCCAGCCTCGAGCAGGCGATGCAGTTGTTGTTCTACGGCTAGCAGCTATTCGAGCCCTGCGTTGCCCGAGACGCTGGCGTGGCGGGCGTTGGGGCTGGCGTCATTGAAGTCGCTGTCAAAGGGGAAGTACGCGAGCAGGTTGGATTCAGTACCCGTGAGGGGGTTGCACATCGCCCCTTGGATGTCTGTTTCGTTGCGGTCCACTTCCCAGATGCGCACCTCGTCGATCAGCCCGTCCCAGAAACTGATGGCCTGCCCGGAGGCATCTTCCTCTGCTCCGATGAGCCACTGTCCGTTGTTGGGCGTGAAGCTGAGGTTGTTGCTGCTGGAGATTGGGGTACCGGCGTAACCATTCACGAAGATGGTCATCTGGGTTCCATTGAAGCTCAGAGCCAGGTGGGTCCACGCCGAAGTCTGAACAGGAGATGATGCAAGAATACTCTCTTCACCATTTAGGTTCAGGGTTCCCTGCCAGTCCCCAGCGCTGGTGGCTTCAAGCAGCACATCGACCCCACCGCCCTGGTGTGTCTTGCTCAGCGCGGTATTGCTGTTCGCTGAGAGAGCATCGACTTTAACCCAGGCCTCTACGGTGAAGGTGGGGCTGTTAGGGCCGAATGCTGGAATTGTCAGGTAGTCCGAGGTGGCGGGCGAGAGACGAAGAGCCTGGGAAGTCTGCGTGTATCCCCAGTCGATGACCCCGTCGCAGTCGTTGTCGATTCCATCCGGGCAGCTCTCTATGTTGCCCGGATAGATCGCGGCTCCTCCCGCTGCTGGAGAGTCTTCGCAGTCACCCTCACAGGTGCGAACCTGGTCGTTGTCGGCATCCAGCTCGCCGGCATCATCAAAGTTGGCGACACCGTCGCAGTCGTTGTCCAGTCCATCACAGACCTCGGTGTTGTTCGGGTAGTTGTTGGCACCACTGGCGGGGTTGTCGTCACAATCCTCGCAGGCGATCGAGTTGTCGCCGTCGGCGTCCTGCTCATTAGCTACCGAGCCACCAAGGTTGGCCGTGCCCAGCGCTGGGAAGGGGGTGGGGTTGTTGTCGCAGTCATTGTCCTGGCCATCGCACAATTCGGTGTTGCCGGGATAGTTGTTGGCGTCGATATCATCGCAGTCGTTGCAGCTGACCGCGCCATCTCCATCGGCGTCGTTCTCGCCCGCGGCGTCGAAATTTGCGATTCCGTCACAGTCCGTGTCGAAGCCATCGCAGGCCTCACTGAGCCCTGGGTTGGCCTGGGCATTGGCGTCGTCGCAGTCACCGGCACAGCCGTAATGGCCATCACCATCACCATCGACTTCCTGGTTTGCAACGCCGGGGTTGCCGAAGTCCACCAGGTTGTTGCAGTCGTTGTCG
>CAZEIY010000654.1:0-2479 GCA_964512375.1 uncultured Rickettsiales bacterium
CGCACATCCGCCTGTCGAGTCGGTGCGTGCGCTTCGAGCCTCGCACCCTCGAAGCATGGGTGTCGGAGCGCAACGTCCAACCCCATCCATCCCAGCTCTAGCTCGGCCAAAGCGCCCGACTCAGAACGAACAGGATCCGCTCGGTGTCACCTCGAAACCTAGCGTATGCCAGGTGCCAATTGTTGGGGCAAAGCCACTCGGCAGGGTGGTCGTGTGCCCGCTCTCCCCAGTGTTAATGGAAGCCTGTCCGTTGGGATTGAGCTTACCGCTCATGAAGTCGCCAATGCAGTTCCATGGACAGCAGGCGTGGCAACTCGATGGGGGCAGACCGGCTGTCAGGGTGGGTCCGAGAATCCCGTTGCTCCCCCAATAAATGTCTACTTCTATATAAAGGCCGCCATCCCACTGGATCGGCGTGGTGTGTTCGGAGAAGTGATTCCAGTCAGAGTTCACGTTAACGCTCCCTCCCGAGATGTTCGTGGAGCCACAGCCCGCGCAGCCGCAGGAGCGATACCAACCCGATGCAGAGGCGAAGTCCGATGAGTACTGAACACTGAGCCCCGACAGGTCACTTACACTCAGATTATCGAACTTAGACCCGGAGTTAGAGGGAACCCCATTGGCCGATAGCCGTAGATAGCGGGCTGTCGCGGCGGCCAGCGAGGGCTCGACCTCCGTGACAGCGAAGACCTCGGCCCCGTCAAGAGAGAGGCTGTAGTCAACCTCGCAGGTGCTCGTCAGGTCAGCACCGTCACAGTCCTGGTCGATGTCGTCATCGGCGACTTCGGTGGCGCCGGGATAGCTATTCTCGTCACCATCATCACAGTCATCATCGGCGTTGCCGCTCGTACCATCCGCTCCGCAGGTGGTGAAGCCATCCTGATCGACATCGAAGCCCTCATCTATGACGTTGTCGCAGTTGTTGTCCCCGGCATCACAGACCTCAGTACCACCGGGGTAGTTGTTCCCGTCTGCATCGTCACAGTCGTCGCCGGTTAGGACTGCCCCGGGGACTGCGGTACAGCTGAGCTGCTCGGTGCTGGCGTCGCCCGAGCCATCGCCATCAATGTCGGCGAAGTAGCTTGTGCGGTCGATGGCGTCACTATCTGCCAGACCATCGCAGTTGTTATCGGCTCCGTCACAGACCTCGTCGTTGCCCGGGTAGTTGTCGCCGTCGCCGTCATCGCAATCCGTACCACTGGCCACGGCTCCCTGCGGCGCTATACAGAGCACCTGCCCGGTCAGCGGGTTACCCGCGCCGTCCCCGTCAGAATCGGCGTACCACAGCCGCGCATCGACAGCATTGATGTCGACATCGCCATCGCAGTCGTTATCGACGAGGTCGCAAACCTCGACACCTCCGGGCCAGGCAGAGGGGTTCGTGTCATCACAGTCCAGGTTGTTGACGCTGGCTCCAGCCGGCAGGACACAGGCCACCACACTGGTGTCTGGAGAGCCGTAACCATCTCCATCAACATCGGTGAAATAGGTGCTTGTCACGCCCTCATCGATCGTGTCATCGCAGTTGTTGTCGGCGCCATCACAGACCTCGCTGCCCCCCGGATAGGAGCTTGCGTCAAGGTCGTCGCAGTCGCTGGAGTCCGTGCCATAGCCAACAGGTGCCAGGCAAGCGGTGATAGCTAAGAGCAGGTTGCCATAGCCGTCCCCGTCGGCGTCCGCGTACCAGGTGCCCGGAGCAGCGCTGCCCTCGTCAATAAAGCTATCGCAGTTGTTGTCGGCCGCATCGCAGACCTCGGCAGCGCCGGGGTAGGCAAGGGGGTTGAGGTCGTCACAGTCGGTGTTGTCGGCGACGTAGCCGGTCGGAGAGATACATGCCAGTGCGCTCATGGCTGGGCGCCCGTAGCCATCTCCGTCGGCATCGAGGTACCAGCTGCTCTCGCCGCCTGCACCGGCTTCATCAACCAGGCCGTCACAGTCGTTGTCGAGACTGTCGCAGATCTCTGCCTGGGCGGTGTTGAGGTCAGCGTTGTTATCGTCGCAGTCCTCACACGCCGGGCTGCCATCTGCATCGGTGTCGGCGTAACTCACCGCACCGTCACAGTTGTAGTCGGCAGGGTCGGAGCAGTCACTCTCGGCGGCGCCGGGATGGAAGGACGGATCCGCGTCGTTGCAATCGCCGCCGTGGATAGTCTCCGTCACAAAGGTGCTACACGAGGCGTGGGCGGTGGAGTCATTGCCAAAACCATCCCCGTCCTCGTCCTGATACCAGGTCCGAGCGTCGACAGCGTCGTCTTCATCAATCTCGCCATCGCAGTCATTATCAATCTCGTCGCACAACTCATCGGCCCCTGGATTGACGGCTGTATCCCCATCATCGCAGTCCAGAACCTCATCGAAACCGTCACCATCGGCGTCAACTGGCTGCTCAGCTGCCGAGTCATCGTCATCGCCAGCAGCGCTGTCATCGTCGTCGCCAGCAGCGCTGTCATCGTCATCGGCTTCACAGCCCGCAAGGGGC
>CAZEIY010000655.1:0-1333 GCA_964512375.1 uncultured Rickettsiales bacterium
TAGCGCGAGCAGGATCGGCCTGGCAGTGGGCATGCCGTGCATTGCGTCGGCTGAGGCGCAGGCCAATTCAAGGTCCTCGCCGGACACGGAGACAAAGATGAACTTCTTGATCTTCTCATGACTGGCGGCCTCCAGATCGTAACGTCCGATGCCTCGGATCGCTGCAGCGCGCACAAGGGGCGGCTCAGATGTGTTCATTGCGACCTCAGAGAGAACCTCTGAATTACCGGGGGTTGGATACAGCCCGAGTGCTCTCAGGGCGAAGATCCGGACCTGCTCGGAGGAGCCATAGCGAGCGAACCAGCGCAACGCCACGGTGGGTTGGGGGTGCGCGTTGAAGTGTGAGTTGTTGGGCTCCTTGACAGTGCTTGCTGCCTTGAGGATTTCGTGGATCCCCGCGAACTTTGGCGGCATCGGCCCCGCGCCCGGCTCCTCTATTCGTTTCGGTGGTGGTGGTGGAGCCTCTGTTGTTGCTTCCTCCTCCGAATTTGCCACCTCGACTGCAACATCTGCTCCAGGCTCTTCGACCGCTGGTGAATCCGGGTCGCCCGTACTATCCGAGGCACAGCCCGTCAGAAGTTGAGAGGTAACGAGTGCTATCAGGGTGAGGCGACTGATCATTCTGTAGTGCTCCTTAGCATCGTCTTAGTTTGCGTGATTTTGGGGTTTGATACTTCGGAAGGGGTGAAGAAAGCCGACCAGAGGGACGCTGCACCTGGTTTGAATCCAGAGACGACCACTCCCCGAGAACTCACAGACCAGCCCCTCTCTTGAAAACAGCAGACTCTTCAGGCCACCGATTGACTTGAGTTGGTAGCTGAGGCTGTCATCAAAAGCAACGATGTGTCCGGTGTCCACCACATAGGTGCCCTGCACATCCACGGCGTGAATTGCCCCGTAGGACGAAATCCACAGGTCACCGTGGCCACTACAGCGCAGCATAAACAGCCCTTCGCCGCTGAAGAATCCTCGGGCACCACTCCACTTGGCGTCCACCTCGACCCCCGGTGACGACGACATGTACGAGCCACTCTGAACGAGCACGTTGTTGCCATCGAGGGTCAGGTGCTCGACGTCCCCGGGAGTAGCGGGGGCAAGGTCCAGTCGCTGGTTGTCAGCAGTTGCAGTGTAGGTGTTCATGAACAGTGACTCGCCACCGAGTGCTCGCTTCAAGGCGCCCTTGAGTCCACCCTTCATGTTGGTTTGCATATCGAGCTCGGTGCTCATGCCGACCATAGAACCTGATTCAGCGATTACCTGCTCGCCGTTGTTCAGGCGCAGGGACAGGAAGGCGAAGTCGGGCTTGCTCTTGATTTCGTGTTCCATATTTCCC
>CAZEIY010000655.1:1343-1983 GCA_964512375.1 uncultured Rickettsiales bacterium
CGCGCGGTGGCAGTTGCCTACCGAGGAGTTTGCCGAAGCCCTGGGTGTTTCGGGTCTGTAGCCAGAGTCGTCCCTGTCCTTCGAAGCGGCAGACCAGCCCCTCTCCTCCGAGGATCAGGGACTTGAGGTTCAGGCCACGTCTTCGTCCAAAGCTGGTGACCTTGAACTGGAGGCTGTCTTCGAAGGCAACGATGTGGCCGGTATCCACGATGAAGCTGCCGTCGACATCAACTTCTTTGATTCCCCCAAAGGAGTTGAAGGCGACCGGTCCGCTTCCGCTCGCCTTGAGCATGATGAGGCCTTCACCGGCGAAGAAGCTGCGCGATCCGCCCCACTTGGCATCTATGTCGACTTCGGGGGCTGAGCACAGAAAGGACGTGGACTGAATGAACAGCGTGTTCTGGCGGAGTTCGTGCACCGCCACATCACCTTGCAGCGTGGGTGCAAAGGTGACGTGGCCAGGGGCTCCTTCGGCTACGTAGTGGTTCTGGAAGAACGACTCACCCGCCACCATCCTCTTGAGGCCCTTCATAAGACTTCCGAGCGCCCCCTGGCCCTCGCGTCCAGCAGAGGTCTTGACGGTGATGTGGCTGTCCTTCGAGACCATTGCGCCGCCTTCAGAGATGACCGATTCGCCCGA
>CAZEIY010000655.1:1993-2469 GCA_964512375.1 uncultured Rickettsiales bacterium
GGGCGATCGCGATGGCGTAGGCGGGTGAGTATCGAACTTCGATCTGCATCGTCCTATCCTCTGTCGTTTAGCTGGGAAGTTGCGGGGTGAGCCAGGAGATAAGGGCCTGGAAGTTGCGAGTCTGTAGCCACAAGGTTCCGGTGCCGTTGAAGCGCATCACCAGTCCCTCACCCGAGAGTAGGGTGGCTTTCCAGCCACCCACCTTCTTGATCTCCCAGCTGAGATCGCCCTCGAATGCGACCAGGTGACCCGTGTCGACGATGTACGACCCGCTGACCTCGACCTTCTCGATGGCTCCATATGAATTAATGAGCAGGGGGCCAGTCCCGCTGCACTTCAGGAAGAAGGCACCTTCCTTGGATAGGAGCATGCGAAAGCCAGCCCAGACCATGCCGATGACTACCTTGGGCCCGGCGGCGAGGAAAGATGTTGTCTGCACCGTGATCTCTCGCCCTTCGCTCAGTGGGATCTGCTCG
>CAZEIY010000656.1:0-2469 GCA_964512375.1 uncultured Rickettsiales bacterium
CCGACTTCGCTGAATGATGGACGGAGAGCGCGATCGAGTTTTGGGACACCACGGGGTCGTGGTGCGGAGATGAGCGCCCAACTGTCCAAAGGAGCGTCCTGGGGTGGCACGGAGGTGCGAAACGAAAGCCTAGCGCCAAGCGCTGGCTGCGGGACAGGGAAGCATTGGATGCGCAGCGAATCAACAGGATCAGAACCAGAGTTGGTGCAGGCAGGTCAAGGTGTCAGCCTCAGTGCCGGGGAAGGAACTCTGGAAGTAGGCCATTTCAGACAGCTTGAAATTGGCATTTTCGTTGATGCCGCTACGTCCGATGTAGAACCGGTCGTTACCAATCTGTACGCTTCCGTTGTTCGAACCGACCCCTCCGTGGAGTACGAGGTCGCCGTTGCTGTCCTCTTTGTAGACATTCCAGACGCGCTGATTTCCATTTTCGATCTTGGCAAACATGATGTACTGCTCGCCAAACGTCAGTGACATCTGAACGCCGACATTGTCGTTGTTTGTCTGCCAATGGTAGCGATTGCCGTCGCCGCAACTGGAGCAGTGCTCAAAGGCCACTCCGTTGTCCCGGTGGTGATGCTCGATAATCGAAGCCCAATTCTGAGGGGTGCTGACAATCTCGATCACCATAAACAGGTAGGTGTTGTTGTTCGTCGAGAAGGGGTTGAGCAGCGCCGTTCGATCCGAGTTGTGTCGCAGTGTGGGCTTGCCTCCAAACCCAGTGGCCTCATAGCTGGCGTCTGTCGTCATCTGGTGGTTGTAGCTACTGCGGTCAGTGATGGCCCCGCTCAGTGAGGCGCCATTGCTCAAGCTTTCGTAGTCCATCGCGTTCAGCCACAACTTCAGGTTGGTGTCCGACGGGTCGAAACATTCCTCGGACGCCACGTTCACCGTCGCTGTGCCCGGCGTGCTGCTCAGCGGCGTGGCGTCGTTGTCGGTGGCGGTGATTTCGCAAGTCCAGGCGTCGCCGGCTGTTGTGTCGCTCGCCGGTACGATCGAGGTGTAACTGTCCGCTACGCCGCTGGCGCCATGGCTGGTGAGGACGCCTGTTTCCAGCCAGGCAAACTCATAGGTCAGGGGGTCGCTGTCCGGATCTGTGGACTCGTCTCCGACCGGGATGGAGCACTGCAGGTTGTCGTTCTCATCAGGTTCGGCCGGATCGATGGCAGCCACTGGTTCGGAGGGTGCGCTGTTCTGGATGGTGACCGGGGCCGAGGTGACCTGGGTGCCTGGGGCGGACGCGCCGTTGTCAGGGGTGATGGACACTGTCACCGCCTGGCCTTTGACGAACAGGCTGCTGGATAGGGTCGCACTGTCAGGCCCGGTGGGCGTGCCAGCTACGTTCCACTGATACCCGTATGCCTCGGTGTCCGCGGGATCGGGGTCAGACCATCCCGAGGGTACAGCGCTGAGGGTGGTGTTCGTGTAGGCGGTCGTTGGGTTGATGCTTACCGAGGCGACAGACGGCGGGCTGTTCTGTGCGATCACGGTATTGCTGGTGACGGGTGCGCCGGTCTGCTCGCCGTCCCAGGGAGTCAGCACCACGTAGATGTCCTGGTCTCGGTTGAAGACGCTGCCGTCGATGCTCGAGGCACTGGAGACCAGTGTGCTGGCCACATACCAGGCGTACTGGTAGCCCTCGGTATCGCCATCGTCATCGCTCCAACCGCTGGGGGTGACGGTAATGGTGTCGGCTTCGGTGGGTGCGCCCGGCTGGATCGATGCTGCGGTCACCGAGGGCGGAGTATTGGCGACGGTGACGGTGCCCGAGGTGACCGGCGTGCCGGCACCCTCTGAGTCTACGGGTGTGGCCTCGCACTGCAGCACGTTGTGCTTGTTGAAGGAGGAGCCATCGAGTGTCGCGCTGGTCACAGAGGCGGTCGTGTCCACTGTCCACCCATAGGTGTAGCCCTCGCTGTCGGCGGGGTCGGGATCGGTCCATCCGCTGGGCGTGCATGTGAAGGTGGTGGTCTCGGTGCCTGCGCTGGGGTCGATGGCGACGGTCGAGACCGTGGGCAGGGTGTTGACCGCGGTCACGCGGTTGGACTCCAGGGCAGCGCCTGGAGCGAGGCCGTCGTCGGGGGTGACGATGACGTAGATCTCCTGTCCCTTGTCGAAGTGGTCGGAGCTGAGGCTGGTGCCATCCTGGCCGGTGACCACGGCGCCGGCGACGTGCCACACATAAGTGAGGGTGACGGTGTCGCCGTCGGGGTCGGTCTCGGTGGTGGTGCTCAGGGTGACGGTGTCCCCTTCGACCGGATCTGTGGGTGTGATGTCGGCCTGGGTGAGGACAGGCAGGGTGTTGCCGACGGTGACGGTGGCGGTGGTGGCATCGCCGTCCACAGCGCTGTCGTTGGGCGTGACGCTGACGATCCATACGTCGTCGCGGCTGGTGTCGCCAGATGGCAGGTTGGTGAAGCCTGTATGGGCAGCCGAGGGGTTGCCGTTGACCGTCCAGGAAATGGTCGT
>CAZEIY010000657.1:0-2467 GCA_964512375.1 uncultured Rickettsiales bacterium
CTCCGACGCGGAGGTGTCCCCTCGAGGCAGCCCATGAGTGCGCCCAAGAATCGGGGCGTCGTGATCAAGCGGGCGCTAGAGTTCTTCTCCACGGCAGACGCTGAGGCCGAGTCCGTGGGCAGCCTGGGCAGCCTTGCGGAGGAAGAGCCGATCCGTGAGGCTGCATGGGAGTCAAAGTCGCCCAACTCCGGTGCGAACCCCGTCGGCGGGATTCGGGTCCGGCCGACCGGAGACTGGAAGGGGCTGAGTACGTCAGCGATCCGAGGCCAGTTGCAGAGCTTGATCCACCCCATCGAGAAGCAGTGGAGACAGGACCTCCAGTCCTACCCGAACGGTGGTGAGTGGCACCTCAAGCTGCACCTTGATGGCTCCGGAACCGTGACTCGAATCGAGGTGACCAAAGACAGCCTGCGGCACAGCAAGCTGCGCAAGCTCCTACGGACCTTCGAGGGGGTATGGAGGATTGGCTCCGCCCGCACGGGCTCTGTGGTCGAGCTGGACGTCGTGTTGTCCTTCTCCGGCCCTCGCTGAGAGAAGACACGGCGCACGAACGAGCGGGGTCGGCTCCAGAGGAGCTGGCCCCGCTCCTGTTCTGGAACGAGTCACAGAACTGTCAGCGGATCGCACCATCGGCGCGCAAGGCAGCCAGCTGCTCCGCGGACAGACTCAACTCTTCGCCCAGCAGTTCATCAGTGTTGGCGCCCAGCAGCGGAGCGGCTTCGTAGCCAGCAACCGGCGTACGACTGAGGTGATAAGGCGAGCCCACACCCTGGAACTCACCGATGATGGGATGCTGCATGGAGATGAGCATGCCGGCCGCCAGGGTCTGGGGATGCGCCAGCGCCTCATCGGGTCGGAGGATGGGTCCGGCCGGAACCCGGATCGACTTGAGTTGCTCAATCCACTCGGCACGAGTCTTCTGCTCGAAGATGGGTGCCAGGGCCTCGGCCAGGGCGGCGCGATCACTGACTCGCTGGTTGTTCGTTTCCCAACGGTCCTCTCCACGGAGCGGGGCGAACTCATCCAAAGACAGCATGCGCTGCCACTGCGCGTCGTTGCCCGCGGCAATCAGCACCCAACCATCGCTGGCGGGCATCGGCTCATACGGCGCCACGTTCGGATGGGCGTTGCCCAGACGCGGGCTCGGCTCGCCGGACATCAAGGTGTTGCCAGCAACGTTGGCGAGCCAGGCGAGGTGCGTATCGAACAACGAGATGTCGACATGCTGGCCGATACCGTCGCGCTCGGCAGCACGCAGAGCGGCGAGAGAACCAATGGCGGCGTTGAGTCCGGTCGTCAGATCGACGATGGGTACCCCCACCCGATACGGTGGCCCGTCCACGGGGCCGGTCAAGCCCATCACTCCACCGTAGCCCTGCACAATCAGGTCATAGCCGGGCTCCTGGGATAGCGGGCCCTTCTGGCCAAAAGCGGTCACTGAGGTCATGACAAGCGCTGGGTTGCGCTCCCGAAGCACCTCGAAACCCAGGCCCAGAGCATCGAGCTTTCCCGGCGGAAAATTCTCGAGCACCAGGTGCGCCCGCGCCGCCAACTGCTCGACGAGCGCACGCCCACGCGGATTCTTGAAATCGACACAGATGGACTTCTTGTTTCGATTCACGCTGAGGAAGTAGGCCGACTGACCCTGCTTCTCGACCGGTCCCCACGAGCGGGTGTCGTCACCAGTGCGAGGATGTTCCACCTTCCACACCGTCGCACCCAGATCAGCAAGAATCTGGGTCGCATACGGTCCAGCAAGGATGCGCGTGAGATCGAGGACTATGACCCCATCGAGTGGGGCGGGAGCGGTGCCTGTTGCGGAAGATGACATGGCGCGCATGCTACCAGCCCGTCACTCGAACTACGCTGCCGGACCCAAGCTACCCTCCTCCTGCCGCCAAAAACCTGCCAAGATATGTGCATCTCATCGAGGGAGACGCGTGCATATCCTTGCCAGAACACCAACTCAACTGCTTATCGCCGCACTAGCGGTGCAGCTTCTGTGGATCTCGAGTGCTGCTGCCCAGGAATCGGACTGTTTCGACCACCTGGACAATGACAGTGACGGTCAGTTCGACTGCAACGATACCGATTGCATCACCCTGACCTCCGGCGTGGCCGAGGTGTGCGGCGACAGCCTCGACAACGACTGCGACGGTCAGTTCGACTGCAACGACAGTGAGTGTGCCGGTGTCCCCGACGAGGACGGCGATGGCGCCTGCGACTCCACCGACCAGTTTCTGGGCAGCCCCTTCCAGTGCGGAGACTCAATTGCAGACAACGACACCTGCGATGACTGTGGCGCCCCGAACCTCACCTTTGACCCCAGCAGTGACGGCTTCAACAGCGATACCGACGGGCTGTGCAATCCAGGCGATGACAACGACGACAACGATGCCTTCACTGATGCCGAAGAGCTCGCCTGTCTCACCGACACCCTCACCCCTACCCTGGTGCTGCCCGACAA
>CAZEIY010000658.1:0-2458 GCA_964512375.1 uncultured Rickettsiales bacterium
GCAGCCCCCCCCCCCTCAGCAAGGATTGGATCTAAATTATTCGTTTTACAGTCAACCCCAGTCCGTGCCCCTCCAAAATGACTTCTACACACTAGTCGCTTCCAAACACGCCCAGTCGGGACGCGCCTACCCACTGTGGCCCGGAGAGTCTGGTGCCAGCTTCAATGCCATCCAGAACATTGGCAACCCTGGCTGCGCCCCAGCAGATGCCTCCATCTGTTGGGGTGAATGTTCTGTTCCGCGGCCTACGGTTCTGCGCGAGAGGCTCCGTTTCGAGATACAAGACCAGCAAATACCCGCAGAAGGTGGCCCGGCAAGCCCCCAGGCAGGTGAGCCATGGCTCTACTACTGGGGGTTCGACGCCCCCATTGCAGCCTTGGACGAGGGCGGCAGGCTCTTGTTCAGCAACCTCGTCTATTGGGCCGTAGGTTGCCCAAGCTCCAATCCCAACTGCAACGGTGGAGGAACGAGCCCTTGAGCGTTGGGATCGACTTACTTCTCTCTTTCGGTCGGGTCGGCACCCTCGCCTGGGGAGGCGGTGCGGCGCAGGTTCCCCTGATGAAAGCTGAAGTGGTCGAGCGGCATGCATGGATGAGCGAGACCGAGTTCCTCGATGCCCTGGCTACAGGCTATGCGCTCCCAGGCCCTATCGCCGGCAAGATGGCGGTATACGTCGGTTACCAGGAGGCTGGGCTCCTCGGCGCCGCCGCCTGCCTGACCGGAATCATCCTGCCCTCAGCGCTGATGATCGGTGTCGTCGTAGCCCTGCTCAGCAACTTTAAAGAGCACCCGAGAGTGGTGGGCATGCTCGCCGCCCTGCGGCCCGCTGTGCTTGGCCTGTTGGTGTGGATGGTGCTGGATCTGACGCCTTCAAGCGTAGACTCGTGGCACACCGGGCTGATCGCCGTCGCCTCGGTGGTAGCTCTGTACTTCTTGAAGCTACATCCTGGCTGGCTGATCCTCGCCGCGGGAGTTATCGGCTCGCTACTGTATTCCCCGCGCTGACGTCCACTCAGGGGACTTCGTAATGAGTGAACAACGGCAAGCGAAGAGCGGCCGCTCTCGCGGCAGCCTCAAGCTGCTGGTGCTGACCGTGGTCGCCGGAGTCGGCCTGGGCGTACTGGGCGCACTGCTCCGGCCCCCAACTGACCCCATCTCCGCCGAAGGCAACGTCGTCTTCCGCGGGCAGGGCCAGGACATCGGCATGAGCAGGGACGAGCTCAGGAAGCGACTCCTTGAGCGGCTGGTTCGACACGCAGCGCGCGGCGATGACATCGAACAATCTCCAGACTTCCTGACCTTCCAACGAACATTCCTACAACAGCAAGAACAGAGGACACCCATTCTTCAGCGCCTCTCCGCCGAAGACAGTCCCCCAATGCTCCGTCTGGCTTTCTCGAGCGCGCTCCCTTCACGACCCAAAGAAGCTCGAATGGCAGCCTTTCATGCCCTGGTTCTGCCCCTATTGAGCTCCGACGACCGTGAGATTGTTCTGGCAGCGGCTCTGGCCCTAGATCGCGCCAACCTGCTCGAAGCCAAGACCTCGACAAGCTGCCGGTGTCGCTTCGCTCGGAGCCACCTTCTGACCAATACGGGAGCTGGTTGGTGGCTTGCCTGGACTCTGGATAAGAAAGAGAGTCTGCGCTGGTCTCCCCAAGCCCTGCCCGGCGAGAGCACAGGCTGGAGCCTCGGACTGCAATACTCACGACAGGAAGCTGGCAGCAAGATCCTGGTCAAGATGGTGACTGAGCCACTCAGCGATGGCGAGACCCTCGCTGCCAATGGCCTTCCAGGATCACATTTGGTGGTCGCCGGAGCCCATTGACAGTGGGTAGGGCATCCGCTAGCTTCCTGCGTCCGCGCGGCTCCAAAGCCGCCTGTTCATTGGGAATCTGGATATGAAGAGCGCTTCCGGTGAGTTCCGAAGCGACGACCACTTCATGGAGCTTGCCCTGGCCGAGGCCGAGGCAGCCGCGAAGCTGGGCGACGTGCCGGTGGGAGCGGTCCTGGTCAATGCGACCGGGGACGTGATCGCCACAGGGAGGAACCGCCGAGAAGAACTGGGAGACCCCACAGCTCACGCCGAGATGGTCGCGCTGAGAGCGCGAGCAGGCAAAGGCAACTGGCGCCAAGAAGCGAGCACCTTGTACGTGACGCTAGAACCCTGCCCCATGTGCATGGGCGCCCTGCTGTTGGCCCGAGTAGAGCGAGTCGTCTTTGGCGCATTGGATGCCAAAGCAGGAGCTGCGATAAGCCTTTATCGCATGGCCGAAGACCCGCGCCTGAACCACCACATCGAAGTGATCGGTGGAATACTCGAGCAAAGATGTGGCTCTATCCTCTCGGACTTTTTTCGAGAGCTACGAGCCCGCAAGATCGAGCAGGGGAATGAATACCTGGAGAGGTGACCGAGTGGTCGAAGGTGCACGATTGGAAATCGTGTGTGGGGCAACTCACC
>CAZEIY010000659.1:0-2446 GCA_964512375.1 uncultured Rickettsiales bacterium
CTCCTCCTATGGGAGGTATCGGTCGAATCTCTTCGGCCAGTAGCGTCTCGCCATTCATGCGGCCGACGGTGCGGTTGTTGCGCAGCACCACGAGCTGCTCGCCTTTGACGAGCGGACCCTGCTGCTTGTAGCCTAGATGCATGCGCACGAGATTATTGAGTTTCTTTCGGGTCTTGTTGCCATAGCAGAGCAAGATGGCATCTTCGCCTGCTCGGATCTCCCTAGCGAGCCAGCGCGCAGCCACATCGAGCGTGTACATGGTGTCATCGCGGATGTATTCGGTGCCGAGGCGGGCCTTGGGGAGCGGGATCCCGTGGATCAAGTCGTGGGCGACGGTGACGATGGGGCTGTCTTTGGCCTGACGGTGGATCTTGGTCAGCTCGGCTGTCGGCGCGCTGAAGTCCGGGCCCCAGGTGTCGGCCACTGGTGAGAGCTGCTGGTCGTCACCGATGAAGATGATGATGCCAGGGCCAATGTTGAGGAGCATCTGCTTGTAGATGCGACTTCCGACCATCGAGGCTTCGTCGCAGATGATGGCGACCTTGTCTCCATCGGTGATGATCTTTGGATCACTGAAGATCGGCACACCGTCTTCGGTCTCCATGACCTGCTTGAACATTGCGCTGTGGATAGTGCTCGCGGGATAGCCGACGACTCTTGAGAGGTGGCTGGCGGCCTTTCCGGTCGGCGCCATGTACCTGACCCGCCAGCCGCGGTCGAAGAGCTCAGCAGTCAGTGCTATGGCGCACGTTGTCTTTCCACAGCCGCCAGGTCCCTTGAGCACCAGTATGCGCTCTCCGGCGTCGATGGCCTCGAGCGAGTCCTCAACTAGATCTCGCTGATCTGCCGAGAGCCACAGGTCGCCGTAGCGATAAGTCTCTTCTTCGTCTTCGACAATGTCGGTATCGGCGAGCTCGAAGGTGTCGATGACCGCTTCGGAGATCTGACCAATCTCCTCATCGATTTCCGGCTGAATTTCCGGCTCGATGGTGACCTTGAGTCGGTAGATCGCCTCCCCCTCACAAGAATACTCGGCGATGCGTCCCTCGGGATGGAGGTGCAAAAAGCAGTCTCCTAGGTCTTCTGTCGCCAGCTTTTCGTCTTGCCCCGGATAGGGTTCACTGAACAGCCGCTGCCAGGCTCCTGCAATACGCTCTCGACTGTCATCATTGTAGGTACGGCAAGCGACATCCTCTTGCCAGAGGCACTCGAGATTGCTGTGCTTTCGCCAGGCGTCGTCGACAGAGGATGGGAGCATTTAGAGCCGGGGATTTGAGGCCATTCAGTCATAGCGCGTGCCACGGACCGTGTCCAGACAAATTCAGAGCTGGACACGATATGTGTCTGTCGATTAGAAAGGCGGCATGAGTCACCCTGCAGCTCAACATCCCGATGAGTGTCCCAATTGTGGTATGGCGGCGGTGACCCGTGCTTGTTCAGCGGTGCTCAAGCGCGACAAAGCGGGTAGGCGATTGCCGTCTCCAGTTTCACAGACCCAGTATGCCTGTGGTGCACGTCGTGGTCGCGGCGCCAGGGCGTGCCCCAAATCTCAGGAGGCCTCATGAAGGTCCAGCCCCTCTTTGATCGTCTTGTCGTGCAACGTGGTGAGCCCAAAAATGCGCTGAAGCACGGCCTGGTGATGCCCGAGCGAGCTCGGACCAAGGCCGAAGAGGGCATTGTGCTCCAGCTCGGCTGCGGGTTGATCAACGACCACGGACACGCCAGGGGACTCCAGGTCAAGATCGGCGACAAGGTGATGTTCAACCCCCATGCGGGCACCGAGGTTCAGATCGACAATCAAATCTGTCTCCTCCTCCGTGAGAGCGAGGTGCTTGGGGTTTTGGAGCCCGCTGAAACACAGGAACTAGCAAGCATATAACAATGTGTGCTTGGGAGCTTGACACGCACCGTGTCGAACTGTAGATTGGGAAGACCCAAGAGGAGTCTCCCATGTTTCAGGTTTCGCAGTTGATCGATGAAATGAGCAATAGCCCTGCTGTCCAGTGCAATATCAGCATTGAAGCTTCAGAAGAAGACATTGAGGCGGCGCGGGCTGAGATCCCAGAGTCAGTGCGCGAGCGTCTGCCTTCGGCATCCTACATCCTGTTTATCCTCGATGCGTTGAAGCAGGTGGATATTGAAGATCCAGGCTACTGTGCACGTTTCGTCCTACCTACGCCCACCGACCACCACACCACCGTCACTGGCACCGTCGCGCCGGTCGAGGACTGACATGCGAATCGTCACCGAAGAAGCCGTCGAGCTATTCCGTTCCTTCGTTCAGCGTCTCATCGACATTGAACATGCCTCGGGTTGGATCGGCGGTCCTTTAGCAAACGTGTTGATCTTCGTCAGTTGGAATGAGAAAACAAGCCAGCGCGCCTATGCTGCACTCGACGAGGCGAGCTGCCTATGCAATACCGACCTTCGAGTTGACGACGTTGAA
>CAZEIY010000660.1:0-2436 GCA_964512375.1 uncultured Rickettsiales bacterium
TGTAGTCGGCCTGAATTGGCCGCTCTAGCGTCGGATTTTGGGTCTTTGGCGGAGCTCGGCGCTCCAACGACTGAGGTCGCGCTGCTCGGCCGTCGTTACGAGGCCAACGAATCGAGTTGGGGTGGGGCTCTTCCCTTGCCGTTCTGGGACAGCTGGCTCGTCGACAGGCGTCGCCTCTCGTGTGACCCGTTCTTGGTATGATTCGCCGCACACCGCCCACAGGAGAAGCCATGAAACTGAACAGCCTGCAGACCCTGTGCCTTACCTTTGTCTTGCTGGGGCTGTCGATCGGCTGTGGAGGAGGTGTCGACGACGATGACACCGCAGGCGACGATGACACCGCAGGCGACGACGACAGCGCAGGCGACGACGACACCGCAGGCGACGACGACACGGCAGGCGACGACGACGACAGCGCAGGCGACGACGACGACAGCGCAGGCGACGACGACGACACAGCAGGCGACGACGACGACAGCGCCGCCTGTGATCGCTACCCCCTTCCCTCCTACACCGTTCCCATCGACCTCGCCTGTGGAGGCTCGACCTCTGGCGAGCCATTTGATCGTGTGACCCCTGAGTGGAGCTGGACCGAGAACCCGATCCAGCCGGGCTACGACCGAGTGATGATGACCCCGGTAGCCGGCCCACTCCAAGACACCAACAGTGATGGCCTGGTCGATGACAGTGATGTGCCGGTGATCGTGTTTACCGCCTTCTCCGACACCACTGCCTATTCAGCACCTGGAGCCCTGGTCGCGATCACAGGCGATGGTGGCAACACCTTGTTCTCTGTGACTGACCTCGGTGGTGTCTACCCGATGGGCGCCGGTGGCGTGGCCATCGGCGACCTGGACGGCTCGGGCTTTCCGAGCATTGTCGTCAATACACAAGATGGCGTGGCCAAGGTCGACCGCTTCGGCACTCTGGTCTGGAACACCCCGCTTGCCAGCGCCAGCGGCCCCATCGACCGATATGCGGCGCCTTCGTTGGCAGACATCGATGGCGACGGCACATCAGAGATCCTGTTCGGCAATGTTGTGCTCAACAATGACGGCACCATCCGCTGGACTGGTGCTAGCGGGCAGGGCGGATATGGCTGGTTCCGCACCTCCTATGGCCTCGACATCGACAACATAACGAACCCCATGGACCCGGAGTATGGCCAGCAGGAGGTCATTGCCGGTCGCACTGCCTACAACAACGACGGCTCCATTCGTTGGAACCTGGGATGGGATGGTTTTTCTGCCGCTGGGGACTTTGACGCCGATGGTCTGCCGGAGTTCGTGGTGATGCGCTTCGGCCTGTCTTTGATCCAGCTCATCGATGATGACGGTCAAGCGATGCTCTGGCAGGCCAGTGTTCCGTACGCAGGTGGCGGTACTCCGACAGTGGCAGATTTTGATGGTGACGGGCTTCCTGAGATCGGTGTCGCCGGCCAGGACAATTACTACATGTTGGACACCGATGGTTCGCTGCTCTGGGCCAGGCCGACCTCAGACTTCAGCTCTTCCACGACGGGCAGCTCCGCGTTCGATTTCGACCAGGATGGCAGTGCTGAAGTCATCTATGCCGACGAATACAACGTATGGATCTTCAATGGCGCGGACGGGGCGGTCAGGTTCCAATATTCCGACCACTCCAATGGCACACTGTATGAGTACCCGATCGTCATGGACGTCGATGCCGATGGCTCAAGTGAGATCATCATCGCCCAGAATGACGTGCCCAGTGGAACCACCGAAACAGGGATCCTTGTCCTGGGTAAGACCGGCGGCTTCTGGACCAACGGATACTCCGTCTGGAACCAACATGCCTACAACATCACCAACGTGCTGCCCAACGGTCGGATCCCGCCGATACCGGCATCCAACATCGATACCCACAACAACTTTCGCACGGGCAGTGCACCGGCCACTGTCGTCGGCACCCAGCCCGACCTGAGGCTCGGAGAGGTCGATGTATGCACCGAGAACTGTGACAAGAACCTCGGCTTTGGGACTATGCCCTACGACCAGGATGTCGACCCGCTACCGACGCTGACCTCGGTGAATTGGAATGGCTACTCGCTCATCTACATCCCTGTCGAGAACCACGGAGCGGTCGCCTCTGTGCCCACCGACCTGCTGGTAGAAGACGACCTGGGCAACGTGGTCGCTTCTCTGAGCGTCCCGGCAATCAACCCAGGTGAGATGGTCTGGCTCGGCCCGCTCCTGGTGGACAGCCTGACCTTCGCGGCGCTCGATTTCTTCGTCGACAGCGGCCTGTTGAATGCCGAGTGTGATGAAGACAACAACACCACTGCGCTGCCGACCAACCCCTGCTGTCCGCCTCCAGAGGACGCCGAGTACCCAGGTCCGGATCCAGTGCCCCAGGCCTGCGACCCGGCACTCGGAGCTTCGCAACCGGACCTGCCTGAGTTGTTCTGGGGGCCGA
>CAZEIY010000661.1:0-2397 GCA_964512375.1 uncultured Rickettsiales bacterium
TCTTCCATGAGGCTGGCAGCTCTGAAGAGTTGGTCTTCGAACTTGGAGGCGAGGCTCAGGAGGTCGTCGTCACCGTCACTGATGAGTCAGGTACTGTCGTCGACACCATCGAGATGGGCGAACTGGGTGCCGGGGAGCACCAGGTCACCTGGAGTGGCCGAAATACCGGTGGTGGCCGCGCTCCCGAGGGCAACTACCAGTATTCAGTCAATGCGGTGGACGACACTGGTCAGCCTGTTGGAGTCACGACGTTCGTCACCGGACTGGTTGAGGAACTCCGCTTTGTTAACGGCCAGCCGATGCTCTACATCGATGGTCAGGAGGTTGGATTGGGCGCGATTCTTCGTGTCCTCAATACTCCTCCAAACCCCCAGGAAAGCACTCCTGGAGACGCTTCTTCGCAAGGAGCATCGGCAGATCCGAACTCGGATGTGAGCGATGGTCCGAGCGCGGCGCTCCGGGGAGCGGTGGGGGTAGCTGCTTACAGGTAAGGGCGCGACGGTCTCGCCGACCGCGTCGAAGTTGAACTTCTAACCGCGACCTGATGGGTCGTGACAGGTGAACTGCGGCCTACAGGTCGCCAAGCAAGATTCGGAGGCTCAGCCCAACAAGGGCCTCCAAACCCACAGACACGTGGGTTTTAACCCGCAGGTATGACCTGCAAAGATAGGAGGAAGAGAATGGGTCTCTTCAATACGCTCAATACCGGTGTCACCGGAATTAATGTGAATGGCATGCAGTTGTCCGTTGTCGGCGACAACCTCGCTAACCTCAACACTCACGGCTACAAGGGGTCCTCGGCACAGTTCCAGGACCTGATCCACCAGAGCCTGGGAGGTAATCGAGGTCAGCTTGGAATGGGTGCCTTCACCGGAAGAGTCAGCCAGGGCTTCGGTCAGGGCGCGCTCGAGGTGTCGTCCAGGAACTCGGACCTTGCTATCGATGGCAAGGGATTCTTCGTGGTTGCTGATGCCGAAGGTACGAATTACTACACTCGCGCCGGTAATTTCGAGATGGACGTCAACGGTAATCTGGTGAACCTGGTGGGAATGAAGCTACAGGGCTTTGGTATTGACAACACCGGTGCTCTGACGACCACGGTGGGTGATATCACCGTTTCTACCGATACGATTCCGGGTCAGGCCACCACTTCGGTGGCTCTCTCGGCCAACCTTGATGCGGATGCAACGATCGCTGCGACCGTGACCGCTGCGCCACCCGACTTCACCACGATCGCTAACGAGGCCACCTTCACCTCGTCGAGCGTGGTGTACGACAGTCTCGGCGGTGCCCACGACGCGACCGTCGCTTTCTATAAGACTGGCGTCAATACTTGGACTCAGAGAGTCTTTGTGGACGCTGGAGAGGCTGGTGGTACAGCTGGAGTTCCTCAGGAGGTCTCCTCGTCCACGTTGAACTTTCTGACCACTGGCGCTCTCGACACGACGACCTCGACCACTACGTCGACGGCCGTGACTTTTGCGGGGTCCGCCGCGCAGACGATCGCTTTCGACATTGGGTTGGCCGCTACTGATACGGGGTCTATGACCCAGTTTGCTGCGCCTTCAGACATCGCCGATGTCAATCCCAATGGCAATGGCTCCGGCAGTCTTGTCGACTTCGACATCGCGACGGACGGTCTTGTGCGTGGCGTCTACTCGAACGGTGAGACTCGTACGCTGGGACAGGTGGCTTTGGCGACTTTTCAGGGTCAGAGCTTCCTCGAGCGGGTCGGTCACAATGTCTACCAGAGCACGACCGCTTCGGGTGAGCCGGCGCTCGGCAATGCTGATAGCGGCGGCCGTGGTGTCGTTCACTCGTATTCGCTCGAGATGTCCAATGTCGACATCGAGGGTCAGTTTGTGAAGATGATCAAGGGCCAGAAGGGTTACCAGGCAAGCTCGCGGGTGATCTCTGGTGCTGATGAGATGCTCAGGGAGCTGATGCAGATTGTCTAATAATTAGTGAGTTTCACGATGGGGGGTCTGAACTCCCCCCCTCTTGCTCCCCATCGTGACTTGCGTGAAGTGAGGCCGGGTCGCAGCCGCGACCCGGCCTCCTCACGAGAGGGTGTATCGAAGAATAGATGCTCTGCTGGTGCTCGTGGAGGCTACCGTTCCGCTATCACTGTTCGCGTCAGAGTGCTCCAGCAACGCTCTCGAGCGTCTCTCCCAGGGCTATTGCAGATAGCCGTGACGGAACGGCAGGCAGGCCATTCGGGGCGCTTTCCGTGTAGTCTGTGAACCTGCCGGTGTGAACTTGGGCAGGGTGAGGGCAGAAGCAGAGGTCGGACCATGGACGTAGCCACATTAGTCGGCATTATCGCAGCCTTTGGATTGGTCGGCTGGGCCATCATCACGGGGGATGGTGCGGCCACCTTTGTAGAGCCGAAGTCTC
>CAZEIY010000662.1:0-2391 GCA_964512375.1 uncultured Rickettsiales bacterium
CGACGCTTGACCCGGCCAGGCACGATCAAGACGAGAAGCTGGCGCGCGAACGGGAACTGAGACATCCCCTCATCCTCTCTCCTCGGCCATCAGCCGACAACTCACCCGACTTCGCTGAATGATGGACCGAGACCACGATCGAGTTTTGGGACAGGACGGGGTGGGAGGCCGACTTTCACGACAACCCCTTGCTCTGTCAGAGTTCGATCGATGCCTTTGCAGCCACATGTAACTGCACAGTGTATTCCAGCAACAACAACAACGGCTGTTGAGCACCAGCCCCATCCCCTGCCTCCCCGACGCCCTGCTGACCCCCTCCTGGGACCACACAGGGACCACACAGGATCGGCATCGCTATGCTTTTCGGTGTTCCCCCATGGCGTATAGGTCCGATAAGAGGCGTTGTGTTAATTCTGCGGAGCTGGGCTAGGGATAGTCATAACCGAAGCAGTGCAGGGCCTCGTTACTGTCGAGCAGGCAGGTGCCCATGTAGAAGTTGGTGGCGAAGTCGGTGACCGTGACGCCGGCCGCAAGGTTGGGTGCAGGCGGTGCGCTCCAACCCCAGCCGTTGCCACCCCAGCACTGCAGATCTCCGCTCGTGTCGAGTGCGCAGGTGTGGAATCCCCCGGCACTCACCTTTGAGAAGGTGCCCGATGGAGAGCCGGCGTAGCCCTGCCCGTCGCCACCCCAGCAATCGATCCCTCCCGAGAGGTCCACGGCACAGGCGAAGGTGCTCTGCGGGTTCAGCGACTCGTAGCCGCCGACGCTCACCTGCTGGAATTGCCCTGAGGGCGCCGCCGAGACCTGATTGCTGGAGTTCGACCCCCAGCATTCCAGTGTGTCCGCCGTCGTCAGCGCGCAGGCGAAGTCCGGGCCGGCGCTGACCTGCGTAAAGCTCGTGCCTGCCGGCGGTGCGGGAGCCGCGGTGCGGCCGTCGGGGTTGTAGCCCCAGCATTCAACCAGGCCGGCGGTGCTCACTGCACACGCGAACATGTCGCCGGCGCTGACCTGGCTGAAGGTGCCTGTAGGTGGCGTAGTCTCGCCGTAATAACCTTCGCCCCAACAATCCAGCTGACCCGCAAAATCCAGACCGCAGGCAAAATCGGCCCCGGCATCGATCTGCGCAAATGTGCTCGGCGGAGCGGGTGCCACCAAGCTCGAGGAAAGGTAGCTCGCGGGAAGGCTCAGGTCCCAGATGACCAGGCACTCCACCGAACGGTTGGTGTTGCGCCGGCAGACGAAGCCATCACCCACCGTCATGGCCACCGCCACGGCGCAACCGCCGCTGATGCTGTTGCCGTCGACACCGTCGCAGTCATTGTCGAGGGCGTCGCAGACCTCGGTGTTGCCGGGGAAGTTGTTGGCGGCGCTGTCGTCGCAGTCGCCGCCGGTGGTTACAGCGCCGGCGGGAGCCGAGCCCGCGCAGGCAACGGAGCTGGCTGTGGGATCGCCGTAGCCGTCGCCGTCGAGATCGGCATACCAGGTGGTCGGCGCGGCGGCCCCCTCGTCGACCTGGCTGTCGCAGTTGTTGTCGGAGCCGTCGCAGACCTCGGTGTTGCCGGGGAAGTTGTCGCCGTCGCCGTCGTCGCAGTCGGCGCACTGAGGGCTGCCGTCGCTGTCTGCGTCGGTGGTCTCATCGGCGGGAATTGTGCTGTCACAATCATCATCGATGCCGTTGCAGACCTCGGCGGCGCCGGGATTCACTGCAGCGGCGCTGTCGTCGCAGTCACCGCTCGCGGCGACATGGCCCGACGGCATACTGCAGGCAAGGACTGAGGAGTTGCTGTCTCCGTAGCTGTCGCCATCGGCATCCAGGTACCAGGTAAGGAAGGCCAGGCCGTCGTCGGCGGTGCCGCTGCAGTCATCGTCGATGCCGTTGCAGACCTCGGCGGCGCCGGGATTGACCGAAGCATCAAGACTGGCGCAGTCACCGCTCGCGGCGACATAGCCCGACGGCTGGCTACAGGCAGCGAGCGAGGCGTTGTTGTCTCCATAGCTGTCGCCATCTGCGTCGAGGTACCAGGTGAGTACGGCGAGGCCCTCGTCGATCGCGCTGTCGCAATCGTCGTCGATGCCGTTGCAGGCCTCGACGGCACCGGGATTGACAGCCGCCGTGCTGTCGTCGCAGTCACTGCTCGCTGCGACATATCCCGACGGCTGGCTGCAGGCAGCAACAAAAATATTGCTGTCTCCGTAGCTGTCGCCATCTGCGTCCAGGTACCAGGTCTGCTGCGCACCCTCGTCAATGGTGCCGTTGCAGTTGTTGTCGACGCCGTCACAGGTCTCGGTGTTGCCGGGGAAGTTGCCGGGATCGGCGCTGTCACAGTCATGAAGATCGACAACACCGTCGCCATCGGAGTCGTTGTCGTTATAGGGGCTCAGGAACAGGGT
>CAZEIY010000663.1:0-2377 GCA_964512375.1 uncultured Rickettsiales bacterium
ATCCACCCCCACTTCCGGGAGCCCTGCTCTTCCGAGGCAGAGCGGTGCATGACCCGGGGCAGGGGAGGGAAGCGGGTTGGGGGATGTTCTCTACGCGGCAGGCACCAGGCGGCCTGGTGGTCCCCGTGCGGCGTACTGGAGGCCATCGAGGACTCGGAGGGCCCCGGTGCCGGGCAGGACCACTGCCACCAGGGTCATTCGTCCGTCGCAGTGGGCTGGGGTAAGCTCTGGGTTGGAGTTGGCTATGCGACCGTTCCTTTCGGTTCGACTCCCGCGGCCACCATCAGTCGAGCACGACCGACGCCTGGCAACCATTCTCACAATCGGCCTGTCCGGCCCACACTAATCGCCCATTGGCACGAATGAAACCGAGAGTGGTGGCGCAGGAATAGGGGTCGCGCCCCACAACACCGTGGTCGGTCGCAGTTACGATGAACTGCCCGGTGTCATTCGTCCGGACGGGTTCCCCCCTGGTCATGGCCCCACCCGAACAGGACCAACCCGTCTGTACGGTACATCCGGGACAAATTGCGCCGGTGCGGGTCAGAACTCGACCATGTAGGAATCCAGGGCCTCCAGCAGACATGTTCACTGCGGTGCTTCCACAACCATTCGCCCTACAAGACAGCACCTCCATGTAATCCACGCCCTGCCCCGATTTTCGCATCAATACAGCGCTGACTGCGCTCTTGGCTTGTGCGAGATTCTTGTCCAAATCCTCGGAGGTCATGTGGTCACAAAGACCTCCTCCCATGCTGTCTACCATCTGAAGGACCGCTTCTATGGGGTAGTAGGTGTTCATCAGTATGTACTGGTGCAGCAACACCAGGTAATTGAAGTCATAGCAGCGGCGGTCGAAATTGAGTTCTTCAACCTCCCGGCGCCGTTCATCTTCTTCCGCCTTGCGTTCTTCTTCTTTCGCCCTGCGTTCTTCTTCTTCCGCCTTGCGTCGTTCCTCGGCCACGGGTTCATTGTGCTCGATGATCCGACGGCCTCCCAGGGTCATGAGTCCGGCGAGTCCGTTGAGGTCCGCCAGGACGGCGTTGCCCCTGATGGTCAGGTCGCCGCCCACGGAGGAGAGGCTGGAGAGGCCCTCGAGATGGGTCAGGGCGCCGTTCTTGGTGATGGTCAGGTCGCCGCCCACGGAGGAGAGGCTGGAGAGGCCTTCGAGATGGGTCAGGGCGTCGTTCCTGGTGATGTTCAGGTCGCGGCCCACGGTCTCGAGGCTGGAGAACCCCTCGGTGCTCGTCAGTGCAGCGTTGGACGAGATGGTCAGCCCGCCCGCGGAGGTGAGACCCGACGGCCCCTCAATAGAGGAGAGAGCCGGATTGTCCATTACGACCAGAGTGCCATCCACTGTCCTGAGGCTCGATAGTCCGTCGAGCGAGGTCAGTCTGTCGTTGTCACGGATCATCACCTCGTCTGCCTGCGCGAGGTTCGACAGCCCCTCGAGGCTAGTCAATGAAGTTCTCATTATTGTCAGGGACTCCCCAACCGACGTGAGGCTCGACAAGCCCTCGAGACTGTTCGGCAGGATGCCCCAGAGGAGCAAATTTCCGCCAACGGTTGTGATGCCCGACAGATCCTCAAGACTTGTCACCGCGGTGTTGTTACCGATGACCAGAGAGTCACCCACAGTCGTGATGTTGGCCAACCCCTTGAGAGAGATCAGCGCGTCGTTGCCGTCGATGATCAGGGAGCCCCGAACCGACGTGATGCTCGACAGCTCCTCGATGGAGGTCAGTGCGTCGTTGCCGCGGATGAACAGAGAGTCGCCGAGGGACGTGATGCTGGCCAGCCCCTCAAGGGTAGTCAGCGCCTTGTTGGCGTCGATCTTAAAGGCGCCTCTCACGGTTGTGAGGCTGGACATGTCGAGACTGGTGAGCGCGTTGTTGCCTTCGATAGTCAAGGCGCCTCGGTTCGTCTTGCCGACGGTTGTGAGGCTGGACATGTCGAGACTGGTGAGCGCGTTGTTGTCCTTTATCTCCAGGGCACCGCCCACGGTCGTGAGGCCCGACAGGTCGATGCTCGTGAGCCACTCCTGCCCCTCAATCTTCAGAAATCCCGAGATGCTTGTGCAATTGGCAACCTTCTTGAGTTGGCCCATGCGGTTGATTTCGTAGTCCCCCTGGCAAGTGTTGGCGCGAGCTACGCGGGGGGCGAGGGAGAGCGGTCCCAGGACGAGCAGAAAGGCGATCAGGGTTCGGGCCATGGCTACCTCCGGTGGGGGGACAGGTATTCTAAGAGGGCTGCGCTCCAAGAATCCAGCCTGAACGATGGTAGCGGCAGCGTGTGATGAGCCCAGGAAAATCAAAGCCCTTTCGCCAGCCTCTCAAACAGCCTCTCGCAGCCTTCTACGCAGCGTGGACCGACTCAC
>CAZEIY010000664.1:0-2377 GCA_964512375.1 uncultured Rickettsiales bacterium
GAGGACCGTGCTCGGTGTGCTGGGCGTAATTCGCACCGCCTTCTTCAACGCAGGGATGGATGCTGGTCGATTGATCAGCAACCTTGCAGACATGGCGACCCGCGCAAGAAAAGAGGGACTCCTCTCGCTGCAGGCATCGACCGACGATGTGGATGATCCGTTTTACAAGGCCGGCCTGCAGTTGGTCATCGATGGCCAGGAAGCCGACACCATCGAGCAGATTCTGACTACGGAACTTCAGTACCTTGAGGAGCGCCACAAGGTGGGCGCTGAGTTGATGAAAGCCATGGGCACCTTTGCACCCGCTTTCGGAATGATCGGAACCATCATCGGCTTGATTCAGATGCTCGGCAGCATGGAGGACCCCTCGAGCATCGGACCTTCGATGGCCATTGCCCTTGTCACAACCTTCTATGGAGCCCTGCTGGCCAACGCGGTCTTTCTTCCTATGGCAACCAAGCTGCAGACTCTCTCCGCCTTTGAGGTTCAGAGCAAGACCCTCATCATGGAGGGACTTCTCTCCATTCATGCGGGCGATAATCCCCGGATCTTGCGACAGAAGTTGAGCTCTTTTGTCTCTCCCTCTCAGCGCGATCTGGATGAGGCCGCTTGAGCGATGTCGCGTAGGGGGAATGTCAAAAAACAAGAGGAGTCAGATGGAGAGGGCGCTCCTGCGTGGATGGTCACCTTTGCTGATCTGATGACGCTGCTCCTCACCTTCTTTGTGCTGTTGCTCTCGATGTCGACCTTGGATAATCAACGTATCAAGCTGGCTCTTGGCTCTCTGCGGGGAGCTCTGGGTGTTCTCGATGGTGGCGGTCAGCCCCGTGAAGGACGCAAGGAGATGGCCAAGACACCCAAGGTAGCGCAGGGCGAGATGAAGATGATGACCAGCCTCGAGACCTTCAAGGAGAAGCAGAAGACCAAAGTGTCTAATGACTTCATCCAGATCGGTCACAAGGACAACAAGGTCTTCATCTCTATCGACGACTCGCTGCTCTTTCCGCCGGGCGGCGTGGAGATCCTACCGACAGCTTTTCCTTTCTTGGATGATCTGAGTGCTGTCCTGGCCGAGAGTAAGGCGAACATTGAGTTTACTGGCCACACCGATGATTCGGCACCCGGTGGTGGCTACGTGAGCAACTGGGAAGTGGGCGCGGCCCGTTCGCTGGCCATGCTCATCTATGCGCAGGAATCAGGGCCGATTGAGGGTGGCCGTCTCAAAGCAGGCACCCACGGGGAGTTCATGCCGAAGTACTCAAATGAGACACCAGGCGGCCGTGCTGGAAATCGTCGTGTAGAAATCCTGCTGACAACGACTACAGCAACCGATAAGTACTTCTACGGAGAGAATACCGTCATCGAAGAGGTCCAGCCGGACCCTGACGGAGGGGAGTAGCGATGAGTGAAGACTTGATGCAAGGCGAGGATCTGGACGGTCAGGTCGAGGCGCTCCAGGGCAATGTCAAGCTTTTGTTGATCTTGCTGCTGCTTGACCTCATTCTGGCCGTTGGTGCTGGAGGCTATGCCTTCATGTCCGTACAGGGACTTACCGAGGAGGTTGGCGACGTCAAAGAGGTGGTGGCCAAGCGTGCTGCGGGTGTCGAGAAGGCACTTCCAGAGTTGGCAGCAGGTGCTCGGCACATCGGTACCATCCATCCACTGGGTAATTTCGTGGTCAATCTGCTCGACCCTGGCAACGTCCGATACGTGAACTGCCGCATCGAGGTCGAGGTCGAGGACGCGGCTACGGTCAAGGAGATTACTGCTCGTGACGCTCTGTTCAAGGATGCTGTCATCTCTCTCCTGGGTAACCAGACGTATGAAGACCTTCTGGGCATTGAGGGGAAGGCGCAGTTGCGCGAGGAGTTGATGGTTCGCTTTAATCGCATGCTGCCGAGCGGTCAGATTGCTCGGGTCTACATCACGGAATTCGTAGTTCAGTAGCCATGACTGACGGTATCCTCAGCACCAACGAGCTTGAAGCGCTGCGCGATGCAGTGGACTCCGATGGTCTGCCAGTCGACGGTGAAGAGGATGCCGACTCCAGTGTTCTTGATGATGGAGAGGGGCTCCCCCGCCACCGCTTCGGCGAGGGCCGGGTCATGGGTGCTCGCCTTGAGGAACGCCTGTCCTACGTCTTCGACCGCTCCGCACGTGCTCTTGAGACGAGGCTCTCAGACATCCTCGAGGTCACGGCGAGTACCGCGATCACGTTCCTCAAGGTGACCCGCTTCAGCGAGTTCAAGGATGCTTTCGAGGTTGATTCGCGCGAACTGGCGATGATGGGCTTTCGTATTGCTGGCTTACCGGGCAGTGGTCTGATCGTCCTCGAACCCGAATTGGTGGATCGCCTGGTCGAGGCGCTCATGGGCGG
>CAZEIY010000665.1:0-2372 GCA_964512375.1 uncultured Rickettsiales bacterium
CACGATGAGAAGGCCAAAGTGGCGTTTGCCGCGCTCAGCGATGAGCCCCAGCACAGCGTTCAGGTAGATACTTACCAGGATGAAGTGTCCGAGATGCTCCAAGCGCTCCAGCCGTGGGTCAACGTCGAGAAGGACCGCATTCGAGCGGAGCTCAACGAGCTTTCCGATTTGGGCGTCATCACTTGGGAGAACATGGATCTCTTCTTCACAAGCGACCTGGATGTGGGCAAAGATCTCTGGAAGCAGCCTTACGCTGTAGAGGTGGATCTAGAGAGCGAGCGCGTCTTCATTCGGTCTGCGGGGCCGGATGAGCGCGAGGACACCCTGGATGATTACGAGCTGACCCTGAACTTTTGGGACATCATCAATAGCCAGGAAGATGAAGAGATGATGATGGCCGGACAAATGGACATGGCCGAGGCTGCTGGCGGGGAGCCGGCCATGGAGGCTCAGAACGCGCCGGCTGCGGGTGGAGATGATGACGGTGGTGGCGCTGACCCCGGACCGACCAAAGGAGCCGGAGGTGGCGTCAAGGTGCGGGAGTACTTCCCCGAAACCCTCTACGTCAACCCGGCAGTCATTACCGACCCCAACGGTCAGGCTAGCTTCCCAGTGGAAGTGGCCGACAGCATCACCGAGTGGCGGATGACCGGTCTGGCGTCATCCAAGGACGGGTTGTTGGGCAGCGGCACAGGCGGTATTACCGTGTTCCAGGAGTTCTTCGTGGACATCGATTTTCCGGTGTCGATCACGCGGAACGACAAGTTCTCCGTGCCTGTCGCCTTGTACAACTACCTGGACCGCGACCAGACGGTCACCCTGACCGTCGAAGACGCCGAATGGGTGAACATTCTGGGCGCCGACAGCAAAGAGGTGACCTTGTCTCCCGGCGAGGTGCTGGGTGTCTCCTTTGACATTGAAGCGGCACATGTCGGTTTCCACGGACTGACGATTGTCGCAGAGGGCGAGACCATGTCCGACGCGGTCAAACGCGTGGTAGAGGTCAAGCCGGACGGTAAAGAGTTTGTGTCGACCGTGTCCGCGCGGTTGCCGGCGTCGGCCGAGCCCGGTGAGCCGGCAGAGGCGACGATCAACCAGATTTTCACGGTTCCCGATCAGAATATCGACGGATCGCAAAAGCTAGTCGTCAAAGTGTACCCCGGCTTTATGTCGCAAGTGGTGGAAGGTATGGAGTCGATGCTCCGCCTTCCGGGTGGCTGATTTGAGCAGACCACGTCGTCGGCGTGGCCCAATGTTCTCGTGACCAGCTACCTTCAAGAGACCGGTAACATTTCTCCCGAGCTTGAGCTCAAGGCCAAGGAATACATCGCAGCGGGCTATCAACGACTCGTCACTTTTGAGTGCGCTTCTGGTGGCTACAACTGGTGGGTTGGCGATGACCCCGGCAACGCGATCTTGACCGCGATGATGGTCATGATGACCACGGACACCAAGAAGGTGAGCTATGTGGAAGAAGATGTGATCGTGCGAGCCGCCCAGTGGTTGGCGGATCACCAGCGTCCGGATGGCTCGTGGGGCGAAGAGATGCATTTGCATGGGGACAACGCGTCCCTCGGCAAGGGCTCACTTCGGGCGACGGCCTACATTGCCTGGGCTCTCTTGGAGTCCGGGTATCAGTCGGCCGCTGCAGAGAAGGCGCTGTCTCATCTCCGCAGCGAGGTGAAAGCGGAGAAAGACGTGTACACGCAGGCCATGGTGGTCAAAGCGTTGGCCGTCAACAATCCGTCCGATTCCGCCATCACACCTGTGGTCAAGGCGATTGACGAAGCGCGGATCGAAGACGGTGACTTGGTGTATTGGACGACGGATGGTTCCACCATGGTGCAGTCCTCTGGCAACAACGCCTGGATTGAGTCCACCGCGCTGGTGGCCTTGGCCTTCATGGAGGCGGGCGTGTATCCCGGCAATGTGCAGGGTGCCTTGAATTACCTCATCGCCAACAAGGATGACCAGGGCAACTGGGGCTACTCCACGCAGGCGACGGTCTTGGCGCTCAAGGCTCTGCTGGGGTCTCTCAGCGCGGGAGCCGCGCCTCAGACCAATGCGTCTGCGATCGTGCTTCTCAACGACGAGGAAGTGGCTACGCACGAGTTCACCGACGATGTGCTCTGGCAGGTGGACTTGAGTGAGCTGGCGATCGAAGGCGACAACCACGTGGTTCTAGAGTACGAGGGCGTGGGGAATCTGATGTATCAGATGACCAGCACCCATTATCTGCCCTGGACCGACGTGGAGCCTGAGACCACCGGACCGCTGACCATTGATGTGGCGTACGACAAGACCACCCTGCCCGTGGATGATAAGATTCACGTGACGGTGACGGTCACCAACAACGATGAGGAGGCCACCGG
>CAZEIY010000666.1:0-1476 GCA_964512375.1 uncultured Rickettsiales bacterium
GAGGTGGACGGATTCGAGTGTCCGCTGTGTGAGCAGCCCATGCGCCTACAAGCGGAATGAAGCCAGCGCCTCCTCGATCTCCAAGCGTGTCAGAAGGAGAACTGGGCGATGAGGATCAGCACGCCGAATTTGGTCGCGAGGGACGATCTGCTACAATCGCCGAGCCCTGTTTCTCAAGGCCAAAATCTTGAGCCTAAAGGACCCTTAAAGTGGTGAAAACGGCACTATCACCTGGCTATTCCACTGCCTCCACGTTCTTGATCTTCTGTGGTGTAGTAAACGGGCTCTCATCGCTACTCTGGTTCGTCATACTCTTGTCCGCTTGCGTAGGCGTGCTCTGGATTGTCCCGGCCCTGGTCTCTCTTGGAATCATCATCATCGGCGCCAAGATGAGCACCGGACACAAGCAGCACAATGCCAAGGCTGCTGCGATCGCAGGGATCGCCTGCGCAATGGTCAGCACGAATCCAATCGGCCTGGCGTTTGGCCTGCTCGCTATGGTGAAGCTCGACGAGGCCGAGGTCCAACAGTGGCTCAATGCCGACGAATCCGCGCAACCTCACCGAGCGTCTCGCACCTCACCCGGAGGCTCGCCAGCCTCAGAAGAGAAAGCTTCGGCGGAGGATGCTATCGCAACGCTCAAGGAGCGCCTTGAGCGAGGGGAGATCGATCAGGCAGAATTTGTCCAACTCAAACGGGACATCCTCGAGAATATCTGACCTCCACTCCTCTCTGGAGCTTTCCCATGAAGCAGATCGACATCTCGCTCGAACAATATGCGGGGATGTTCCTGCCGCTCATTCATCCAGAGGACCTCACGCGCTATCAGGCTGCCGCATCCAAGGAGTGCGAACACCACGACTGGATGGCGCTGCCGGCATTTGAGACCTGCCATAAGATCACGGCAGAAGACCGTCTCTTGGTGGCCGTCTACGGGCACCTCTACACCTGGTTCAGGACAGGGACCGCGGAGACAAGCGCACTCTTCTTATTGCGAGAGCGCATGGGCGTTCCCCACCTCTTCGCACAGCACTTTACCGAGGCGATCGAACAGATCGATGCGTCCCTGCGGCCAGAGGACCCGCTCGATATCATCATCGATCCCCCCGACCCCATCATCACCTGGGCACAGGTGAAGGTGAACCAGATGCACATGAGGGGGCACTACCTCGAGAAGATCCAGCTCTCTGGTCTCTCGTACCGCTGGTATGAGCACCCCCTGGATAAGTCCGCCCTCAATGCCCTGGAAGGGACACCCGGGCTCGAAGGTGTCGCACGAGCCTTCATCAAGTACGGCATCGAAGAATGGATGATCATCAAAGAGACTGGAAACAACCACAGGGTCACTGAGCGCGCCTTTCCTGATGTGCATCGGGCGCTACTGAAGGCCTGCGACATCCTGGATGTCGACCCAATCCCAGAGCTCTACATAAAAAACGGATACCTCGAGGGAAGCTACACGATTGGCGACACACG
>CAZEIY010000666.1:1486-2370 GCA_964512375.1 uncultured Rickettsiales bacterium
CTCCTCTTTGTTCTGGGACATGAGCTCGGGCATATCAAGAGCAATCACACGCTCTATTACAACATGGCTGAGGTCGTTCCACTCTTCTCTAAAGTAGCCACACTGGGACTGCCAGGGCTCGGCACCTTGCTCAACTACAGCATCATGGCGCCCCTGCTGTACTGGAAGCGTCGGTCAGAGTACACCGCTGACAGAGCCGGACTGCTGTGTTGCCAAAATCTGGATGCAGCCATCACTGTCATGATGAAGCTGGCAGGCACACCGATTCCCGATTTCTCCCGTCTCGATCCGGAGACTTTCCTCCAGCAAGCAGAGGAGTTCAAAGGCTTTGATGAGAATGACTGGAGCAAGGCGGTCAAGGGCCTCTCGATGGTCTGGCAAGATCACCCCTGGATAGTGGATCGTGCCAAGCAGCTGGCAAGCTGGGAACACGACGGCAGCATGCAGGCTGTTCTGGACAAGGTTCTCGCAGCTGAGACTGTGGCCAAGCGGCGAGGCGACGAGGGCTCAGCCATTCGCCACAGTAGGTGCCAGACTTCCCGACTATTCAAACTACACAAGCTCTATGATAAGAACGTGATCGATGTTGGTGAGTTCCACAGAGAAGCCCTCCGCATCCGACATGAACACCAAGAGGGAGCGTGATCGATGGGAATGAAGAAGGTACTCAAGAGGGCCAAGGACAACCGTGAGTCCGCAGTGACCGACGCGAAGGAAGACAATGTCCTTGCCGGAACAGGGGGTGCTGTTCATGGCCACGGCCTCTCCGGGCAGGAACAACATGACCTGAATTGGGCCAACAAGAATGCCGCTGAGCACTCCGCCAAGGAGATCGGCCAAGAGCTGGACAATATGGCCAAGAAGCTGGCCACATTGAACAAGAA
>CAZEIY010000667.1:0-2358 GCA_964512375.1 uncultured Rickettsiales bacterium
AGCTCGGGGCTGAAATCGACTACGCGTCGCTCGTCGAGCACTTCACGGTCCGAGGTGAAATCCGAAAAGGCGAAGAGCTACGGGACAAGCTGATGTCCTGCGACGGCCTGCTTGTTTCCGGCCCTGTCTACTTCGGCGATCGGGGAAGCCTTGCCGAGAGTCTGCTGGACTTCATCTCGGGCGACGAGGAACTGCGCTCCGCAATGGTCGGTAAGCTCTACGCGGGCATTACGGTTGGAGCCAAGAGGAACGGCGGCCAAGAAACCTCGCTCATCTACCAGCTCTTTGACGTCCTAGAGCTCGGCATGCTCGGGGTGGGCAACGACAGCGAGACAACGTCGCAGTACGGTGGAACGGGTGTGGCAGGCGATGTCGGCACCATGCACACCGACGATTACGGCCTCAACACCGCCATGGGTACCGGGCGAAGGATGGCGCGTGTCCTCCACAAGCTCACGACCGTCGCCGAGATGAGCGACAAGCCTCGGGTCCTGTTCCTGATTCTGCGCGAGGCGGACGACTTGGCCCGGGCGGGCGTCAACCATCTGATAGAACAATCCGGCGACTCCATGCACGCGGCGGTGCTCGACATCACCCAGCACGACATTTTGAGGTGCATCGCCTGCGACATCTGTCCGACTCACATCGATGTGGACAAGGAGTACCGCTGCATCATCGAAGCCCCCGCCGACGACATGAAGGATCTGCACGAACAGCTACTTCGTCACGACATGATCGTGCCGGTCTCGGCCGTCTCCAGAAACCGCTCAAGTCTTATCAACCGCTATCAAGTATTCATTGAGCGGTCACGCTACCTACGTCGTGGCGACTACGTGCTCACCGACCAGATCGTTATGCCAACGGTCTTCGAGGAATTGGGAACCCGCAGCACATACCTGCTTCGCACCACGACATCTTTCATCCGCCACCACATGGTCGTGGCATCACCGACCGTAGGCACCTTCCAAGACGGCAAGCTGATGAACAGCTCGGAGGTCACGCATAATTTCCAAAGAGCTCTTGGAGAGGCATCTCGCTTGGCCGCAGGCTGCCTGGCAACAGCTCTCACCGAGGAGAATGCGACCCGTTACAATCCTGTGGGGTATCTGCTTTCGGCCCACAAAGAAGCGGAGGACCAGAATCTCCTGCGACGTCAAAGGATGATGCAAGATCGAGTGGACCACCTTCGGGCAGAAGCTGAGACTCGTCTCCGGAGTCAGTAGATGACCTGGAAGACAGAACTTGAATCCGAGCGATCCGGCTGCTCGAAGCCGACCTTGCTGCCGGCCAGCCAGGTGCCAGGACGCCCGAAAGAGCCATAGCCAATGGAAAGACCGATGGGTTCCAAGGCCGGGAACGGACCCTTGGCGGTCGACACCCGCGAGGATCGCCAACCCCAGGTTGGCGGTCTTCGCTACCGGTGGAACCAACGCTCCTTCCTTTCCCAAGACCAGGCTCGCTACGCGCTGGAGCGACTGTGGTGCCTCGTGGCGGGAAGAGCGGAGTGGGAAGGTCCTCCGATGCTCGACATCGGCGCGACCACCACCGACGCCATCCATCAGATGCACGCGCTCCCTCCCGGAGACCTTGAGTGGGGTCGTCTATCGAACTTTCTGCCTGAAGGTGCCGACACAGGGCTGCAGGACTCCCACCTCCCACTTCTCTGTGTCACTTCACCGGAAAATCCGGTGGGTTGGGTGGGCCAAGGCGACTTCCCGCTCGACCTCGTCAGCGCGACGTTCCTTGGCCTGACACGATGGGAAGAGCAGGATCATTTTGATTCACATGGAGAGTTCGGCAACTTCCCTGGCGAGTTGTCCTTGGCCGTCCGGCAGGACTTCCTCGACCACCCCGTCCTCGACGAGTGGGCGTTGGTCTTGCGCACCTGGCTGACAAAGGCCCGTCCCGAGTGGCAGGCAACACCCCCAAACGCGCAGGTGCGTTTGTCGCATGACCTCGACATACCTTTTCGCTATCGGAAATGGTCCAGCTTTCCACGAGCCCTGTTCAGGGCGCTGATGCTCAACCGAGACCCACTGCGCGCACTCGAGCTGTCAAAGAGCGCGGCAAGGACCGTCAGACAGCCAGAAGCCGATCCCAATGCCATATCGTTGGACCGACTGCTCGACGTCAGCGAGAGGCTCGATTCCAAGGCCACCTGCTACATCATGAGTGCTGAACGCGCTTTGTTGGATGATGGTCAAGACCCCCGGTCGCCCCGGATTCAGAAATTACTCAACACGATCAAGGATCGTGGACACCAACTGGGGTGGCACCCGGGCTACCGGGCTGCCTTGGATCCGTCTCGATTCGCCTTGGAGCATGAACGAATCCAAGAGGCCCTCTCCGAAGTTTGCT
>CAZEIY010000668.1:0-2357 GCA_964512375.1 uncultured Rickettsiales bacterium
AGCGATGACCGGCGGTTGCGGCAGGCCGGTGAAAGTTGAGATCACCGGGATCATCTCGCCTTCTTAGGCGATGACCAGCCGATGCGGTGCCGCGTAGCTAGGGTTGGAGCGGGCGGTGTTGAGCTCGTATACATGACCTACGCCACAGCGCTCAGGCCGTAAGCTAGCGATGAGGCGGCCAATGTGCGCTCTACCTTGCTCAGCAGCCCTCAAGGGTCGTCTTGGTGACCTTCTTGAGGCCAGCCAAGCATTTAGCTTCGGCTGGGCTGAGCTTTTTCTCACACATGTCGTCTTTCTCGAGCTGCTTGGCCATCAGCGAGCCCATCAGGCCCTTGCTCTTCAGGTTGGCGATGGCCTTCGTGCAGTCTTCTTTGCTGGCCTTCGCGCAGCCGCTGAGAGCCAGACCACCAACAAACATTGCGATTATTGCGAGCTTTCGCATTTCAGTCTCCTGTCGTAATCGTCTTGATGACGCTCTACCATGGACGGCTGGGCCGCCCCCAAAGGGCAGCAACCTGCCGCCCAGAACAACCCTCTTCAAGGTCGGAAACGATACTCAACCACCTCAACCTGTCAACCCCCAGGAAACCGCCATCTAGGTAACCCAGAGGGTCGTCAGATGCGCCTTGCTCTACGACCTGATGGCCTGGCCAGCCGAGTCAGAGAGTGCGGCTGCGACGGGTGCTGGATTGACTGTGATGCCGGTCCTCTTCGCGTGACTCTTCGAGAGGGAGGCTTGGGAGAGCCTCACTTATCCGCTCGGACAGCGGCTCTGGTACAGTCTCTGTCTACGGCTTGAAAAGAGATCTTTTCCAAACCTCATTTGGGGGGTATCCACTTTTGTCCGCGACGGGTATTAATACGCTGACTGTGCTTGGCGTAGCCAAGGATAAATCCAGAACTGGGGAGGGAATTATGGACAGGCAAGCAATCCTGGCTCAGGTCATCGGCATCCTGAAGCCGTACGTAAAGAACAACGAGGCTCTGGACTCGGCCACGGAAGCTACCTCTATCCTGAACGACTTGCAGGTCAACTCGGCCCGTCTGGTCGATATCATTCTCGCTATGGAAGACGAGTTCGACATCGAAATTGACGATGAGCAAGCCGACACCGTGCAGACCCTCAAGGATGCAGTTGACGTGATTGTGGCGCAGCAGGACGCCTGATGCTCACCTTTGGGGCGCGGCTGGCCCTCCGGGTTCAGCGTACCCTTGGGCTGGCACTCTTTCCATTGCTCGGCTCTCTGATCGTCATGATTCTCCGTCTTCGAGGCCTTCGCGTCGAGGACATGGCGGCTGTACGCCAACGGTTCTCCGCGATCGTCGATGAGTTTCGCGGCCCCCTGCTGATCTGTGGCAACCACATCACTCGAGTGGATTCGGTGCTCATTGATTGGGCGCTCGCGTCAAACTGGAATTACTTTCTGCGCTTCGACCTGCTGCCTTGGAACCTGCCAGAACGGCAAAACTACTATCATAATGTGCTCCTCCGCATCGTCTGCTACCTCTGCAAATGCGTGCCCATCGTTCGTGATGGCACCGTTGCCGAGAAGAAGGCCTCTCTGAGGCGCCTGGCCTACCTGCTCCAGCGAGGCGAAGCGATTTCGATCTTCCCTGAAGGCACCCGCACCCACACCGGCGCCCTCGACATGGAGAATTACGGCTATGGCATAGGCCAATTGGCAAGCGAAGTGAGCGGCAGCACCATCCTCTGTGTCTACCTTCGCGGCCACCAGCAGAGGGGCCGGACCACCATGCCCCCCAAGGGTGACACCCTCCATGTCGAGTTGCAGGTCTTGAGGCCAGAGACGTCCCACACCGGTCGCCGTGCCGCCCGGGACATCTCCGTGCAGACCATGGCGCTGCTTTCGGAGATGGAAGAACGATATTTCGACCGGCACCCATCGATGCGCCCCTGCGCCGAAGACGCATCGGACGCCCGTCAGGGGGGCGCATGATGTGCGCCCATGCCGAGAGAGGCCCCTGTCCACCATCGCCAACCATCGTTGGTAATGATGTGGTCGATTTGAAGGACGCCGAAGCACGCGGCAAGGCGACAGACCAACGATACATCTCGCGGGTTCTGACCCGCTCTGAGCTGGATGCCTGCGCTGGAGTGATGAGCGATTCTCTGCTTTGGCAGATCTGGTCCGCCAAGGAGTCTGCCTACAAGGTCATCGACAAGGCCTTCGGTAAATCGCCGACTCCGCGAAGTATGGAGGTTGAGCCCAACCGGCCCTGGAAGCAGGCCCCGACGACAGGGACCGTACACTGGTCGGGTCACCAAATTCCCGTGCTCTGGGATATCGACACCGACCGGGTACATTGTATGGCCTGGCGATCAGAAGGGAGCACGA
>CAZEIY010000669.1:0-2356 GCA_964512375.1 uncultured Rickettsiales bacterium
TGATTGAACAGGACCATTCATGAACGGACTCGCCACGCTAGGCTCCGTCTCGGGAGGTCGCCATGATTCCAAGACTTCGTTTGCCCTTCTTGGCACTGGGACTGCTTGCCGTCACGGGCTGCGTGGAAGAGGGCCCTGGGGAGGGCGAGCACCCAGGGGATTGTAGTGACGGTGCCGACAACGATGCGGACGGCTCATACGACTGTGACGACCCCGGCTGTGCGGCTGCAGCAAACTGCGACGGGGAGGTTGGCGACATCACTGCCCAGGGGGTGCCCCTCCTGGTCCTGCCAGGCGTCACCTTCGAGATGGGCTGCACACCGGGGCAGGCTGCAGACGGCAATTGCGGTTCAGATGAGCATCCCGTTCATGGAGTCACCCTGAGCAGGGACGTCTGGATGGCACAAACGGAGGTGACACAGGGTCAGTGGCAAGCGCTGATGGGTAACAACCCCTCCAACTTCAGCTCGTGTGGACCCGAGTGCCCCGTGGAGGCTGTGAACTGGTGGGAGGCGCTGGCCTTTGCGAACGCGGTGTCATCGGCCGAGGGCCTCGCCGAGTGCTACGTGCTGTCTGGCTGCACCAATACGCCGGGCAACGATATGCAGTGCGCCAGCCTCAGCATCACCAGTAGCACCGGCTCCATCTATGACTGCGCTGGTTATCGCCTGCCCACAGAAGCTGAGTGGGAGAATGCGGCCAGGGCAGGCACTGATCTGGTGTACTCGGGCAGCGATACGGTCGACGACGTCGCGTGGTACGCCAGCAACAGCGCTGAATCCACGCACGCGGTGGCAACGAAGCTCTCCAACGCCTGGGGTCTGTACGACATGAGCGGCAATGTCTGGGAGTGGACCTGGGATTGGTACGACGGAAGTTATTACGACAGTAGCGCTGGCACGGACCCCACGGGTCCAGATAGTGGTTCCTACATGGTCATCCGTGGCGGCGGCTGGAAGCGCAACGCTACCAACGCACGTGTCTCCGATCGCGACGGCTACGACCCTGTCATTGGCGAAGCCTACCTGGGGTTTCGTCTCTCGAGGACGACCCCTTGAACCCTTGAGACCTGAGCCGACTGAGCACTGAAGGTGGGTGCAAACGCGGTTAACGTCGTTGGTTGGAACTCCAGCCGAGATCAGGATTGAGGTGTGGTGCGGGTCGCCACACTGCTAGAGTTCGTGAGTTCCACCTGGTCAGGATGGTCTATGTCAGGCACGTATCGCGTCCTCTTTACGCTCCTCTTGTTTGTCAGCGTCGGTTGTCTCAACCAGCGCCCAGATGACGACGATGATGACATCGGCATCATAGATACCGACGGTGACGGCGTGCCCGACTCCCAGGACGCGTGCCCCGAGGACCCCGACCAGAGCTCAGATGCCGATCAAGATGGCATATGCGATGAGGTGGACGATGCCTGTCCGGCTTCTGCCGATCAGTCCATCGACGCAGATGGCGATGGAGTCTGTGACGAAGAGGACGACGCGTGCCCCGAGGATGCCACTGGTTGGACCGATCTGGACGGAGATGGAATCTGCGACGAGATGGCCGATGCCTGCCCTGAGGACGTCAATCAATGGACTGACGCGGATGGCGATGGGGTCTGCGACGAACTGGACGACACCTGCCCGGAGGATGGGGCCAGTTGGACCGATGCGGATGGCGATGGGGTCTGTGATGAGGTCTCGGACGCCTGTCCTGACGACATCACGCAATGGACTGATGCGGACGGGGACGGTGTCTGTGACGAGGTAGACGATGACTGCCCCGATAACGGCGAAGGCTGGCTCGACACTAACTCAGACGGCGCCTGTGATGGGGACGATGACACCGATGCAGATGGGTTATCCGACGGTGAAGAGGCCATCTATGGCGAGGATTGCGCTATCTCAAATCGCCTTGAGGCGGACACCGATGGTGACGGCATCGGTGACAACCAGGACATGTACCCCCGCGATCCCTTTCCTGAGTACATTCTGTTCCGAAACGATGAGGGCACCATCGATCTGGTGCTGTCGAATCGCGATGGCACCTTTGAGCCCCCAGAACCCATCGGGATGCCCTTTGGGGGGAACCCATCCGAGACCTACTATCGCTACACCGCCTTTGTGATCTCAGACTTCGACAGTAACGGCACCACCGACTTCCTCGCGATCGGCGATCCCCGCGCAGCTGCTCCGGCAGGGGGCCCGACACCGATCAATCCAACACTCGACCTCTGGTGGTTCGGCCGTGTCGCTGGGCCCACCGCCTTTACTCAGCGCCTGGTGGACTCCACCATCTCTAGTAACTTTCTCGCAAGCCTGGCTGATGTGAACAACGACGAGCGGGTTGACCTGGTGGCCGGCGAGCAAAC
>CAZEIY010000670.1:0-2355 GCA_964512375.1 uncultured Rickettsiales bacterium
GGCTCGGCGGGGAAGGCGATCCAACCGAACGGCCCTAAAGCAATTTCCTACCGCAAACCGTTGGCGAGATAGTAGGGCCGACCCAAAGAGCGCAGATAATGGAAAGCATTTGCGACCACCCTTGGTACGGCGACGGATATTGGCTAGATTCCAGCGTAGGAAGTGGCACTTTTCATAATGATAGGGACTACTGTAAACAGCGAGTAGCACGCCTCTGCAAGCCCTGACAAGGCTCGGATAGTCAGCCCTTTGCCTTTGGTTTTTAAGCAACACCCGTGGAGGACTCATGAAGCACCGTGGGGAGAGCGGATGTTGGCTGGGTGGATCCTGTATAGTAGCGCCAGCATGAAGTAGGTGTACCTGGCAGATGGATCTTGATTTTCGGATGCTCACACAGCAAGCAGTTTATACTCGGCCACCCGGAGGCTAAGCAGATGACACGGTTTAGACACCTGATCGCTGTGGTGGTGTGGGCGATGTTGGGCGTTGCGACCGCAGCACCCGCAGCGGACGACAGCCCAGAGGAAAGGCAGCTCCGAACGGAGGCCACCGAACAACACGAACTGGCCCGCCTCCTCGCCCCGGGTCCCAATGCGGCGGAGGCCTACGCCAAGGCTGATGAAGCATACAAGGCCTACTTCGCGCAACATGTGGACTCGCCCCACTGCGCAGAGATGCACTATGCCTACGGTGAGTTCCTCTACAAGATCAAGCGCTACGAGGACGCATACGCCCAGTACATGAAGGTCGTGTCCATCGATCCCAAGGGCAAGCACAGCAAGTTCTGTGCGGAGTCCGCCATCTTCGCTGCCGATGAGATGGTCAAGGCATCAGGCGGTGTCGGCCGCGCTCCAAGAAGAAGCACCGAGTCGGTGCCTTTGACCGAGCAGGAGAGCAAGCTCCTTGCTGCGTTGGACCAGTACTCGAAGCTCTTCCCAGAAGACCCAAAGACCATAAAGATCATCTACAAGTCGGCCTACCTGCTCTACAACAAGAACCAGTTCAAGGAGGCTTCCCACCGATTCCGGGTGGTGATTGGCATGAACCCCAGGTCCAAGGAAGCCGAACACGCTGCCCATTTCATTCTGGAGGGGCTCGGGGTGGTCGAGGATTGGGAGAACCTCCGAGAGGTCTCCAAGGCTTTCCGGGACCAGGAGGGTCTTGGCTCTTCCAAGTTCAAGGGCGAGGTCGCCAACATCTACATGCGGGCCTCCTTCAATCTGGTCGAGGTGAACTACGAGGAGAAGGGGGACAGGAAGGGTGCCGCCAATGCATTCATGGCCTTCTACGAGGAATTCCCCGAGAGTGAGGTGGCCGAGCGCGCCTTGAACAACGCCTTAGTCTACTACCAGCACACAGGCGATGACGAGATGGCAATCGAAGCCGCCAGAAAGCTCACCTCCAAATTCCCGGATTCAAATTACTACAATTGGGCTTTAACTGTTCTCGCCATCAGCTACGGCAGGCTTGGCGACTTCGCTGAAGCCATCCGAACGCATGAACGAATATGCGTGCTTGAACCCCTCGATTCCAGCGATTGGCGGGCGGAAGAACGGACCCGAATTATCGCTGAGAGTTGCTGCGCCCTCGTGAGAGCTGCCACCGACGGTGTCGGCGTGCCTGTCGACGCGGACAAGGCAGCAGCCGCATGGAACAAGGTACAGGCCTTGGGTATTTCAACCTGTCAGAAGCCCAAGTCCACCCTTCCCTGACCCCAAGAACCATCTCATTCTGGAGCATAGGAAAATCAAAGCCCTTTCGCCAGCCACAACCACCTCATGCTGGCGCTACAGGACAGGAGCCACCCAGCCAAGATCCACTCCTTCCACGGTGCGCGGAACGCCCTGACCAACCGCCCCACAACCCCACCACCGATCTCCCCTCACACAACCAGGCCAATCCGCCCCAATTCCCCCATCAATAAATGGGTCAGAAGGTGATGGTTGTGGGGGTCAGGGTCTGTACCTGTACCTCAGTTTCAGCACCCCTCGTCAATCTCGCCGTCACAGTCGTTGTCCAAGCCGTCGCAGATCTCTACCCCCGCATCCGCCTCCGGGGTGTCGGGGTCGTCTGGATACGCCGCAGCATGAATGTCATCACAATCTCCCGCCCGCACAGCAGTAAACGGCACAAACGGCTCACAGGTACATGCAGGGGCCAAGGCATCACTACCAAACCCATCGCTGTCCACATCCGCATACCAGGTGCTGCAATCAAAGGCGCCTTCGTCATTGGCGCTGCCATCGCAGTCATCGTCAATACCGACCGTCAGACAGGTTTCCTCCGCACTGGTCTTGATGCAAGCCCGGCATCGTGTCGGTGACCCAGACGTTCAACTCGGACTTGACTTGGAAT
>CAZEIY010000671.1:0-244 GCA_964512375.1 uncultured Rickettsiales bacterium
GTGCATCAAAGCCCCTGGGATCCGTTTCATGGCGGACAAAATTGTCCCTCTTTGGCGCCGCAACAGTTTCTACAGTCGCCAACCAATCGCTTGTTTCCGAGCTGCCATCTGCGAGCGTCCAGACAAATCGGACGAGAGGGTGCTCTCCCTGTATTCCATCCTCCCACTTAACGTGTGCACCTGCTCGGTAGGCATGACCCGACGAGGCTTCGACTTCGGCGACCCTGCCCGTTATTCCATCCCC
>CAZEIY010000671.1:254-1363 GCA_964512375.1 uncultured Rickettsiales bacterium
GCTGGACTCAGCCGTTTCAAAATCAACGAGATAGTGCAGGCGCCAATCATGGTTCCAAAAGGTCCGGAGCGCATGAGGAATATCCGCATCTGCGAACAAAAAGGCCGAGACGCCAAGATTGCTGCTGGAAGACTTGGCAATCGCTGCCCAATCTTCTGCCACCTGCTCTGAGCCCCCTGTGCCCACCAACCAGGGACGGTGGGTCTGGTCGTAGAAATGCGCGCTCGCCTGTGTCTGGCGAAAGCCCTTTTGATAGTACGTCCAGTGAATCATCACCGCCCTCGGGTCCACGGGAACCACATCGTTCACATCCGCACAGATCAAAGGCAATTCGTCAGCGCCCAGAGCACAGCTCGTTGGGCCCGCAGGCCCACCGAAAGTACTCTGGTAATGGGCAGCGCCTCCGTTGAAGAAGGGGCTCAGCATGTCATCCCAGAAGTAGACGGTGGCTTCCGGATTTCGTTCCAAGGCTTCCTGGATGAGTCGGTTGGCCACGTCAGCGAACAAAGCCGCGTTGGAGGCGATCGGCTCCCACGTCACCACGCCATCTCTCTCTACCCGCTCGTGGCACACGGCGCTGCGATTGAGTCCACGGGCCTCGCTCAACCCAAGGCGAATGTGCGAGGCGCCCATCTGGCCCTCGCCAACGCCCATGACCCGATCATAGGCGTCGCCCCAGGCGATGCCGTCGAAGACCTCATCAAAGGCACAGAAATTGTACCGCTGCGAAACGTAGTCCTGACCCGGATAGGTCGTGCTGAGCTGACCCTGGTAAGGCAGATTGATGTCATAGGAAACGAGTATTTCTCCCTCTTCAGGCCAGCCACCATCGCCCAGCCAACGGATTTCAAAGGGCGTCAGATCCCGAGAATACCGTGGATCGAGGCCCCAGCGAATCGTGCCACCGGCAGCTCGCTTGAAGAACACCGTCTTATAATTGGCCTGATTAGGCGCATCCGTGCAGATTTCTCGGTAGTCACCTGAATAGCCGTTTTCCCCGACCTGGCAGACGTCATAATCCAGCCCTTCCAAGTAGAGAACGCTCCTGTCTCGATTAGTCACAACCGGAGGCTGAACACCCCCTACGACATTGCGTAGACTACCATCGA
>CAZEIY010000671.1:1373-2350 GCA_964512375.1 uncultured Rickettsiales bacterium
CGTAGATCTCTACGCTGGTGACGGTTTTACCCTGCGCGTGGCCGTCGATGACCACTGAGGTGTAGAGTTCAAACCAATCGTTCGAGCGGTCATTATTCGCGGGCCTCGCCGAGCCCGTGCGAATGCCTGAGCCAATCGAGATGCTCCGCTCGTTGAGCCGAAGGGCACTCTCCTCTGGTGTGCCCTCATCGTATCTCACCACGAGCGTGACTTGGCCGGCGCCCGGATCGGGGCTCGCGTCGAACGGGCCTAAGTAGTCACTCTCCATGTCGGTTCGGACGCGAGCAGCCAATAGGTAGCGGCCATCTTCAATATCATCTGGATCAAGCTGGATTCGAAGGGTTGAGCAGGACCCGCTACCATCGGCGTCCAGGCGCCAGCTCCCAGGTGTGTGGTGGCCTACATTGGGGTCATAGGTCCAGTTCGTGCACCCCTCGTTCGCGGGATTGATCCAAGCGTCCTCGTCTGACATCTCCCAGTCGGGGACCAGCTGCCGAACCGGTGACTCCGCGACAGCCTTTAAGGTGCCGTCTAACTGCTCTTCGATTACAAAGGGCTCTTCGTGAATACCGAGGCCATCGACAAAGGCAAAGCCATTAGGGGTCTGAGAGGGTGACGGACCGGTCTCGCCAATTTCCGCGACAACGTCGATAAAGCGGTCTTCTGCGGCTCTGAGAAAGTGGCGGATTTCCTCCAAACGTTCCGCCCAACTGACCAGGAGGAAGGTCTCGTGCATTGCGTAATGGGCGTGGCCCATGTGGAAGGCCAGGTTCGCACCGGACCGGGACATCTCGTCCAGGAAAGCCAGCACATCGGGGGCCAGGTTGGTCTCGTCTTCGTTCAGAGTCCCTCTGTTCGGAGTATCATAGAACGACCTCACGGAGTGGTCGGGATAGTCGAGCACAATCTGATGGTCGATCTGCGCACGAAGGTTCAGGAACTCGTCGTCGAGGAACAGGTGCAATGCCGACATCCCG
>CAZEIY010000672.1:0-1162 GCA_964512375.1 uncultured Rickettsiales bacterium
CGGTAATGGTCGTGAAGCCCTCGGCGAGCAGCTCTCCCGTTGCCGAGAAACCTCGTCCCTGAAGTGTGCGGGTGCCCGGAGAGGAGAAGGAGTAGCGCAACGGGAAGCCCTCCCCGAAGTGCCTGGAGGCACCACTCCATGAATCCAGAAGCAGGTAGCCATCAACCCGGTATTCGACGTATTCGACGTCAACGGCGGTTGCCGTTGAAGTAACCACGTAGCTCGTGCCCCCGAGGGGGGTCGTGTGGACCGTGAGGCCACCCGAATCGGCACCCTCATCGGCACCCCCTTCCTCACTCACGTTCACCTGGACCGTATCGGTAGCGAGCAAGGTACCCCACTGACTGACGTTCTTTGCGGTCAGCGGCTTGAGGCCTGCGCTGTCGAAGGACAACTGCGCCTCGGTCGGGTTGGTGGTCATTGCAGGACCGAGTCGGCGCGCTCCCGACCAGAACTCGATGGTTTGGCCCGAGAGCCGCTCCGCGCTCGCAGGGAAACTGCCACCGACCTCTGCCCCGTTCGAAGGACTGAGGATCTCAACATCAGCCCACGGGTAATGGGAAGAGCCGCTGCCGCTGCCGCTGCTACTGTCACTGCCGCTGCCGCTGTCACTGCTGCTGCCGGATGAAGAGCTCCCCGAGGGCGGGTCCTCGGGGAGACCACCCTCAACGCCGGAGAGCTCGTGATACCAAAGCGGAAGGTAGCTGCTTCCATTGCTGGTCGCGATGGCTTGCTCGAACCTCGCCCTGCTGTAGCGGATGCCTCGGCCGATGGTGCTGCTCCAGCCGTAGGGGTAGCCGCCCTTCCAGGTCTGGGTCCAGCGGCCCGCGGGATCATTGACGGTGTACTGACCTCCGTCGAATCCGGTAGCAACAACGACATGCCCGTAGCTGGTGAGGTAGCCATGGACGATCACCGGCTTTCCCTCTGCCAGGAGCCCACGCAGCCCCGAGAGCGAGCCGGAGGTCCTCGCTTGGAGTCGCGCCGACAGCCCGCTCTCTTCAGCGAGTTGGTTGAAGATGGAGGCGAGTCCGGCGGGGCTCTGCGCCAGATCCTTGCCAAAGCGAGCCGTGATCGTATCGGGAGTGCCGCTCCAGCCGGCCCACTTCAGGACCATCGCGATGGATGTGTTCTGGCACGAGGACGAGGGGTGGTAGGAGTT
>CAZEIY010000672.1:1262-2346 GCA_964512375.1 uncultured Rickettsiales bacterium
CGAGCCGATGATTCCATCACCTGAGGGGTCCAGCTGACGTAGCTGTCGGGCGACGCCGCCAGCTCCACAACAAGGTAGTCCGTGTGGAGTCCAGGACCTTCCCGGTCCTCGTCGGCGGTCTGAACCACCCAGCCGTCCGTTCGCCGGACGATGTAGTGCGGACGTGCTGAAGAAGAGTCATCGAGGGTGCGCTGGAGCGTCTCGGTCCAGGACAGCGCGCTCGTGCGCAGCTCGATCCCCAGAGGTTGCCCTGTCCGCTGGGTCGAGTTCATAGCTTCAGCCAGGCGGACTGCGCCGGGATAGTCAGCCTCCAGTCCGGACTCTGGCCAGGGTTCCGGCACAACTTCGCTCAGCCCGGGAATCTCTCGTGGTGTCACAACGACGACGTCCGCCTGGTCCGGATCGGGAGCGTCGGAGGTTGGTGTGATCAAGCCACGTTGCAGGGTCGCATAGACCTCCTGGGCGAAGGTATCCGCCAGCCATGGACGAGTCTGTCTGCTCCATGCCCGGACCACGGGATACCAATTGTGGTCGGCCTCGCCGGGGTGGGCGCTGGGAGCCAGTTGCTGGCGCAGCATGTTCAGCTGTACAGCGGCTACGATCAGGAGACCTGCACGGCTATCGGTCAATTCTTCGACAGAAAGAGTGGTGAGCTGGGCTACCTCTGAAATCATGGTCTCGTCGACCGCCAGCCAGCCGAAACGACCAGTCCCCTGCCTGGGCGCTACGAACCCGGTCTGCACCCAGCCAATTGCTGCCATGAGCTCCGCTGGAACCCCGAACTCAAGCGAGACGGCATCAAGCAATGAATTTGCCGACAAGTCATTGAGCTCGGAGAACCAGACTGGGTCCAGCGACAGGGAGGGAGGAGGACTGTCGCTGGCCGGAGGGGGCACATCATCCCCCTCGTAAGGGAACGTGTAACAAGACTGGGTAGTGAGAAGGAGAATCGTGATGGCCACAACCGCCACCTGTGGAGTCCAGAAGGTGCGCATCGCGTGATCTCCGAACCCCTCCCGGCGGGATGCCTGAAGGGGCTGACAATCACGGTAGGTGGAGTCCGGTAACAGCAGTGGAACAATGT
>CAZEIY010000673.1:0-2341 GCA_964512375.1 uncultured Rickettsiales bacterium
GGCGAAAACGCCCCGCAGGTCTTGTCCATGCGCAACCTGTTGGGCCGAATGTACTCTGAAACAAGCGGCGATAGCGACGACCATCCACTGACGCGCAGAGCGCTCGAGGTGAATTTCGATCACGCCAAACAGATCTTCGAAGAAGTTCTAGAGGCTCAGCGAAGACACCTAGGGGAACATCATTTTCAAACACTGGAGACCCTCTGCAATATGGGTCGACATCTCTTCCGTCGAAAAGAACACCACGAGGAAGCCCTGGAGTTCTTACAGGAGGGCTACCAGCGTACATGCGACGCCTACGGAGAGGACAGCATCGAGACTGTTCCGGCAGCGATGAACCTGGTCGAGTTGTATACCGGAAGCATTTTCCAAGATGAGAAGACGGACCAGTTGGGCGAAGCGCTAGCAATGACCGGGACGATTGCGGGTCTCTTGAACGCCGCTTTGGGGGCTACGCATCTGCAAACCCTGCGTGTCGAAAGAAATGCAGCGCATCTGTCCGGCAAGCTTGGTGACTACAAAGGAGCGTCCGAGCAACTAGAAGCAAGCCTGCGGGTCTGCGAATCTCGACACGGCGCTGAACACCCGATGGCCGTGTCCATAAAGGAGAGCCTGGAGATCATGCAGCAGTCGCTATACCGCCAAGAGTACGAGGAAGCAGGTAGAGGCAAGTATGACGAATCGCTCCCCTACGACGATCGGTTGTTCCAGGAAAGTGCCGACAACCTCGATGCGCGCTGGCCCTTTGCTCTCGAGAAGTTTGGTGAGACCGCCGACCATCTTTGGAGAAACAACAAGAAAGAAGAGGCCCAGGGACTCTTTCGGCGTCTCTGGCAGACGAAAGAGGAACGAATCGGCTCGAACCACGTCTTAACTATCGGCACTATCCAAGCACTGGCGCTCACCTACATCCGCAGTGAGAACTTCGACGAAGGTATCGAACTGCTGGTCGAGGCACACAAGCGCGCATGTAAAGCTCGGGACGAGGCCCCGACAGAAGAAGACGAAACGATCGTGGAGTTGGTGCGTACTCTCGCCAGTCAACGCAATCAGGCGGAAGTCCTACGAGACCGCGGCAAGATCATTGCGGCCTGTGTTGTCGTGCTGCTTGTGGCCTCAGGCGCTGTTGGAGCGCTGTGCTACTGGCTGTTCTTCTAGGCAGTTGAGCAGAAAGACCGATCTACTGGTTCTTTATGTAGCGCACGTAGCACATCGACCCGCTTCCTTCGAACGTGATCTCGTCGTAGGTGATGAAGCCCGTCTGCGTGCCGATGGCGCAGACGTAACGGCAGTCCTTGTCGGTCTCGTCTTCATCTGCGGTCCACAAGAAGATCAGACTTCCGGCTCCGCTGAACCCGCGCTCGGTCTCTCCGAACCGCAACCCATACGTGCCGCCCATCACCACATTGAATCCGGTGCTTCCACCCTCTCGAAGTGCCTCTTCCACATCCTCGACCCCCTGGCCCTTCAGATACTCCGACAGGTCATGGAAATCCCCTACCCTAGGTAAGCGCCACCCCTCTGGCGTACACGCAAGCGCCTCATCCCAGTGGTACAGCCGCCCGGCCCGTTTCTGAAGGGCGTCATTGTCTTGGTACACGCGGGAGTTTGGTGTGACGTCTTGCAGGTTCCTCGCCGTCCAGATTTGATCGCCGATCTGAACTTCACCGAGCGATCCGTCGTCGCTGCCACCAAAGAGCCCAGAGAGAAAATCGAACAAGCCCACGGCTACCTCCCTTCAAGAAAGAGCGACATAGCCACGTATTCTGGCAAAGATGTCAGCCCGAGTCTGCGCCCCGTTTCCACATTCTACCTGCGTATAGGTCCGATAACAGGCGTTCTGTTCACTCTGCTGAGCTAGGCACGAGCGCCCTCATTCCGACGCAGCGGGCGGTCACCGGGAAGAGGTCCGAACCGGACAGCGGGACCAGCATGTCAATCTCCTGGTGCAAACGCTCGACGCAGTCCACGGATCTCGCCACTCGGAGGGCCTGAAGGGGGAGCGCCTGGAGATCGGACTCCTGCTTGCCGGAAGCCACCAAGTGCTCTTCGCCGGCCGGGGTTCGGAGGCTGATCGTTCGCAGCTCGTCTTCCTCGAAGCGTCGCTGGACCGACTGCAACAGCTGCGAGAGCCTCGACTGCGAGAGCGGTTCGAAACGGATCCCGCCTTTGTGCTGCAACAGCGGGGGAGCCTTGACCGGTGGCGGCGCGGCCAGGACCACGGGGGCGAGCAGCAGTGAGAGGGTGAGCGCGAGGCGAATCGTCGAGAAGCGCATCGGCCGCTCCGGCTAGATCTCTAGGTTCTTCGTCGGCGTATAGGTCCGATAACAGGCGTTATGTT
>CAZEIY010000674.1:0-2338 GCA_964512375.1 uncultured Rickettsiales bacterium
CCGTCGCTATCATCGGCGTACTGAAGATCTACGACGTCGACATCAGCCCGCTGCTCGCAGGCGCTGGAGTCGTCGGACTGGTGTTCGGTCTCGCTCTCAAGGAGACGCTTGCCAACGTGTTCGCCGGAGTCGCGATCCTCGTTGACCGTCCTTTCGCCGAAGGTGACCGTATTCAACTGAAGAAGCCGTCGGGGCACTGGGGTGGCTGGGGAAACGTCAAGGAAATCGGCCTGCGCCGTACGAAGGTGGAAAACACCGATGGGGTGGTCATCAACTACCCCAACTCCGAGTTGTCAGATTCGACGATTATCAACTTCTCAGATAAGACTCAGAGTGGCGATGGAGGGGCTCAGCCGATCCGCGTACGAGTTCGCTACTGTGTGGGCTGGTCTGCGAACCTTGAGAAGACGATCGAGGTATCCAAGGCAGCCATCTGGCGGGGCGTCGAGAAGGCTGAACGTAATGGGCTTCAGGTGTGTGCCATGGAGCAGGAATTCCAGATGAGCGATGGTGCTGGCGGCCGTACAACCAAGAACACCATGCCGGCCGTGCTGGTTCGTTCCATCTGGGATGACAACCAGGGGCTACGTGCTCCGGGTGTGGTGCTCGAGGGCCGCTACTTCCTCTCGAACGTCAAGGACCGGACAAAAGTCCGCTCATTTGTCCTCATCGAGGTCCTCAGGGCGCTCCATGACAATGGCATACCGCTGCCCCGTGTCGACCCGAACCTGTGGGCCTCATCACCTGACTGAGTCATGACTGCCCCGGCGACCAGATCGTCGCCGCCCATGAAAGAGACCACCGAACGTAGCCACTGACTAGAGAACAAGGGGACCCAACATGAGCTTTGAGAACATCGCTGCCCGCCTGGATGAGATCATTGCATCCGACAAGACCCGCATCGGTCACTATCGCTTTGCCAAGAAGCTTCGGGTGCTGGTTCCCCACCTGCAGGCTGCGGCCGAGGGGTTCCAAACGAGCGATCTCGAGGGTCCCGCTGCCCGTTTCTATGATACGAAAAAGGAACGCGACGGTAGCGCTCGCGGGGCCCTGTTTGATCTTGAGGCTCTGGCGCGGATCTACCGCGACACCCACGACGACGATGAAGCTGTTTTCGAAGCCCACCTGACCCGCTTCAAGGAACTTGAAGATGGCCTCGGACGCATCGACTACCACGACGCGTTCCGCCAGGAGGCGGTCGACCTGAGTGCTGGCGATATGGCAGTGGGCTACTTCACCGGTGGCTACCACGTAGAACTACAGAACCTCACCAGGCGATTGCGAGACTCGCTGTGGTTGCAACTGGACGGAGAGGCAGTGTTCTCCCCGGCGATGGAGCAGATCCTCGATGAGCTGGATCAGGTCGACTGGAAGAAGTACAGCAAGGACCGCAAGGGGGTCCTCTCCTGTCTGGCCGATGCGGCGGAGAAGGTCACGGAGAAGGGAGGTGGGATGCCCGGCGAAGAGGGTCTCGACTTCCATGATCTCGAGTACGGGGTGCACGAGTATCGGCGGACGATCCGTTGGATGTGTATTTACCTGCCTGCCCTCGGCGGGCTGTGCCGAATCGTGGGTAAGGATCGCCTCGCCCCGGATCTTGCCGAGTACCACACCGAGGAGACCGTCAACAACAAGTTCGACGAACTGGAGGTCGACGGTCGCGAAGAGGAGAACATCGAGGTCGATGCGTCTACGTACTTCGCCTTCAGCTACGTGATGAAGAAAATCGGTGGGATCAAGGATGCAGGCCAGCTCGCCGAAGGACTCGAGCACGCCCTTGGGCGAACCGCAGAGACCCGCGGTGATGGCTTGAGCGATCACGACATGCATAGTCGGGTGGCTCAACTGACTGACGGCAAAGGCCAGCTCGACAAGATTTCGGCGGAGGTCTCCGCCATGGTGCATCGCTTCGTCCACGAGCACCGGGTGCCGCAGCGCTTGATGGAGAGCTTGCAGGCGCAGCTCGACTGAGCTTCTCGAGTCGTGTGTCGGCGTGCGATCGCCGCATGCGACGATCGAGCGCAACAGGCAAGATGGGTCCTCCCACCCGAGACGCCGAGGAGGCTCCATGTTACAGCGCCCGACCCTGCCCGCTCTTGCCCTTGTTTTCCTGCTCGGACTCGTTCTGAGCGCGACATCGTTCATCTACAGCACGTCCTCTGCGGGGGTCGGCCAGCGCAGCGGCAACGGCCGGGCTGTGCTGTATCTGAGCTATCCGCCGACCAGCGGTACCCGCTGCACGGCAAAGCTGAGGATCGGCTACGAAGCCAAGCAGGAGTGTTGTCCGAAGGGCTTTACAGTGGTTGGCGTGCGCACCGGCAGTGGTGAGGCGGAAGCG
>CAZEIY010000675.1:0-2335 GCA_964512375.1 uncultured Rickettsiales bacterium
GCTGGCATCCGTTTCAAGGTGCAGCCGGAGCTCGTAGTCCGGTGCGTGCAGGAACAGTCGCTTGCCAAGCGCTTCCTGCAGTTTGTCGAAGGCTAGTTGTTGCTCTTCCTCCCATTCGAAGACGACGCCCTTCCCCGTCAGCTTCGCGATAGGCTTGACGGTGGTGGCGTAGTCCGGGATATACTTTCGCAGCTGCGCTGCCATTCCAAGCAGGGAACGACACTGCGTCTGATTCTCCGGCGACTCCATCTTGAGTATCGGGTCAAGATTCTTTCGCAGAGGTTCGATGCCGTCCGCCGACACCCTTCTTCCGTAGAACGTGGCAGAGGAGACGCCCACGCTAACCTTGGAGGCCTTCAACGTGATGCGATTGTCTCTGCACATCTGGAGGAACGTCGCGAAGATCTCGAGCAGCCGCTCGAAGTCATTGGCATATCCACAGAAGTCATCTTGGAAGTTCGAGATGTGCTTCTGGTCCTCCTCAGGCATCGTCCGTATGGCTCGTCGGTACGCCGCCTGGGCCACGACGCTGCTGCACTTCAACCCCATGGGTAGACGCGTGTAACGCATTTTTCCAAGCGGTGTCCACACAGTCGTGAAGTCGCGGCAGTCGGGGTGCAGCAGGATGCTCCAGAATTGGTTGAGACCATCTGCTACAAAGTACAACAACCATCCCATCGCCCGTGCCAGCTCTCTGTCCGGGTCTTGGTAGTTGTCGGCGAGCCTCTTGAACTCGTCGTTAGTCAGGCTCCAGTCACCCGTGACTCTCACGGTATGGTTTGGTCCATCCTGACGCTCGCCCTTGGCCGCTTTCTTGACCAGATGGGTGCGAGCACACCATTCGCTGTCGCTGGCTCCCTCCAGCAGCGTCGTGCGCAATGCCCCGCGCGTCCACTTGGCGGTGACCGCCTCCTGCGCCGCGCCAAACCTCTGCTTCTTGCAGGCCACCGGCTTGGCATTGGGGACCAGTTGAATCATGTACGGCGGCCCCACCATCGGTTGAGGCAGCGCGTCTGGGTCCGTCGCAAACACGTCTTCGAATTTCTTGATGACGGCCTCGAACTTACGTCTGATCACTGGGTCTGCGATCGCCGACAGGTCCACGTCCGTCGCATGCCACTTCTGCTTCTCCTCTGGCGGCGTCGCTTCCTGCCGTTCAAGGTAGCGTCGGCACGCCGCCTCGCCGAGGAGGCAGTGATGGTCTTCTGTGCGACCGTGCGGTCCGGCGGACACAGGGTCGGCTTCGTCTTTCCGCGGCGTCCACTTCTCGAACCTCGCGGAGACGTCGTCGCAGAGTGGTAGGACCTCGCGGTGCTCCGGCAGCCACAGCCACGCGGATTCGTCGAGCCCCATCAGGTGGGCGCGGGCGTTGGTGCCCGATCGGGTCCTCAGCGTCACCACGCCGCCCTTCTTGCCGCGCTTGATGAGCACAGCTGGTCGCGGTACCGTCGAAGAGTCCGCGAGCTTCGCTTCGGCTAAGTCGTAGGCTCTCGCCGTATCCAGTCGAAGTCTTTGGTTGATGTCCACGTGCAGCCTGCGTATCGCCGGCAGGCCGAGCAGTACGTCGACGTCGTCCGGCAGTGCGCCACTGTAGTCGAGTCGTGCCGCAATTTGAAAGCAATGGTCAAAGTTGGCTGGAGATACAACTTGGATAGTGCCTTCCGGCCCCAGCTGACCCACTCCATGCGCTCCCGTGACCTTCTGCGGCGGTGGGCGCGTCTCATAGGCGTAGTCCTTCAGCGGCGGCATTGCTACTCTCTGGGTCACAAGGGAGACAACACTGCAAGTATCCAGCAACGCTACACCTCTCCTCAGCTCACCACCAAAGAGCGCGAGCACCACCGACATGCGCAACAGACGCCGCGGCCGCGGCGTCGTTCCCGACGACATCATGGGCAGGGCCACGGAGTCCTCGCTAGCCTCGGCCTCGTTGTTGTCGACGCGCAGCATCAGGACGCTATCGGTGTCTCTGACACCCTTCAGAGGACACTTAGCAGCACGGTGTCCTACGGCACCGCAGAGGAAGCACTTGCCGTCGAACTTGCCCTCCGACTGAGCCTTCTTCTTCAGACGCTCGCTTCTACGCGGTGGCTTGTGTTCGGGGTGCTTTATCCAGCAGTCCTTCTCCTCGTGACCCTTCCGGTGGCAGAAGCTGCACGTCTTGTCTTTATTCCCGGCGTTTGGTTTCTTCCCGTCCGTCGGCTTATTCTTCGTTTTCGTCGTCGCCGTCTTCGGCTTCCCGGCCAAACGTCGGCGGCAATCTTGCGAGGTATGATTCTTCTTACCACACCAACCACATGATTTCCTAACAGGACCCTGCTTGGTCTTGTTGCTG
>CAZEIY010000676.1:0-2330 GCA_964512375.1 uncultured Rickettsiales bacterium
TAAGAAATGCGAGCTCACGAAGCCGCTTGCTGAGGATCTCGAACTTGAAATCTGTGGTCTCAAAGATCTCGTCATCGGGAGTGAACGTGATCTTGGTGCCGCGCTTCGTAGTAGTCCCCAACACTTTCAACTCAGTGACCTTGTCACCGCGCTGATACTCCTGCTCAAAGTACTGACCCTCACGGAAAATCTCGAGGCGCAGGTTGCTGGCGAGTGCATTGACCACCGAGACACCGACGCCGTGCAGCCCACCACTGACCTTGTAGCTGTCGTTGCTGAACTTGCCGCCCGCATGGAGCTTGGTCAGGACTACCTCAGGAGTGGGAATTCCTTCTTTCGGGTGCATTCCAGTCGGGATACCACGGCCGTCATCCTCGACTGACACCGAACCATCGAGGTGAATAGCAACATCAACTTGAGTGCAATACCCAGCGAGAGCTTCGTCGATAGAGTTGTCCACTACCTCATAGACGAGGTGATGCAGACCGCGCTCGACTGTGTCACCGATGTACATGCCTGGACGCTTACGAACGGCCTCCAGGCCCTCGAGGACCTGGATGGCTGACGCGCCGTAGTTGTTCTCTTCACTGTCACTCATTGCGCTAATCCTCACTGACCGAAAGGCAGGCTGCTCGCGCGCGTACGCGAGGGCACGTGCGCGGGTTAAATTAATTGGCCTGATTTGGCTTCCTGAATACTAGCCGCTAACCGTGCCCTTGACCACCTTTAGAGCGTCATATTGTCCGTTCTCAAGACGAATATTAGAAAGTTCGGTTGTAGTAATGAGAACCTGGGCTTCCAAGTCACCGAGAAGGGACATCAACTGACCGCTTCTTTGCGGATCGAGCTCACTGGAGACATCATCGAGAAGGAACAGGGGACAGACACCCAGCTTGCGCCTCGCCAGGACCATTTGAGCGACCCGCAAGGATAGAGCTGCTGAGCGAACCTGCCCTTGTGATCCGAAGCGCCGAAGCGCCTCGTCCCCCACGGTAAGCTGCCAATCATCTCGGTGAGGCCCCCATGTGGCAAATCCGCGACGGAGTTCCTCATCAACCAGCTCTTCGGTCTTGTCGAGCATTGATTGGGCAATCGTCTCTCGCCCTCCCGCGATGGCATCAGCTCCCACGCAGGCTCTGTACGAGATCTCGGCACGACCCTTCGCGGCGTCGGTGATCCCTTCGTGTACCTCACGAAAAATTGGTGCGAACTCCTCAAGGAAGCGAACACGATGTGCCACTACGAGGCTCCCAGAGGCAACCAGACGCTCGTTCCAGATGGCCAGAAGGGCAGGAGTCGCCTGAGCACCGCCGCGACGACCCTGACGAAGCAGGGCGTTTTTCTGACGAAGAGCCTCACGATAGTCCTGAGCGACCTTCAAGAAGTGAGGGTCCATGGTAAAGGCAGCTCGATCGATAAAACTACGACGGCCATCAGGTGGACCATCGATCAAGCGCAGATCAGAGGGAACAAAAGACACTGCTTTGATGGTCTCGAAATAGCCTGGGAGACTTCGCGGTGCCTTGCCGTCGATGCGAACTCGCTTGCCCCTCGAACTGATCTCTACTTCGCAGGAGCGAGGCAACGAAGAAGCAACAAGTTCACCACGGACGAGAGCTGAGTCCGACGTACTTCGAACCAGATCACTATTTCTTGCCCCTCGAAAAGACTTCAACGTCGCGAGGATGTAGGCGGCTTCCAGGAAGTTGGTCTTGCCCTGAGCGTTATCGCCCCAGAGAACGGTTATTCCCGAATTCAGCGTGAGATCTAGCTGCGAAAAGTTGCGGAAATTCCGCAGGAACAGCCTTCGGAGATACAGGGAGCTTCCGCTGCTATTCGAGGCGCATGGGCATGATAACGAACGACTCGTCCGACTCACCCTCACCTGGCTTGACCAGACATGGAGACAAAGAGTCACCCATCTCGACGGCCACGGTATCCACGGACATCACATTGAGCGCATCCAGAAAGTAGCGAGCATTGAAGCCAACAGCCAGATCTTCACCCTCAATCTGAGCATCTATCTCTTCACGAGCTTCACCAGCCTCAGGCTGACGAGCGACCACGACCAGACGTCCCTCTTCGATGGCGAAGCGCACCGGGTGAGACTTCTCTGGGGCCAGAATCGATACTCTTCGAAGAGCCTGCAGCAGGGATTCCCTATGCACGATCAGGCGCCTCTGCCACGAACTGGGCACCACCTGCGTGTAGTCCGGAAAGTCACCCTCAAGAAGACGCATTGCAAAACAAAAAAAAAGCGGCCGGCGGTCCACCCCAAAGTGTTAGTAATTTGAATGAAGCAATAAACCATGTGAATAAATATGGTACTA
>CAZEIY010000677.1:0-2329 GCA_964512375.1 uncultured Rickettsiales bacterium
TCAGCGACGTACTCATAACCCGAAGGTCGTCAGTTCAAATCTGGCCCCCGCTACCTCAGCAGAGTTAACATAACGCCTCTTATCGGACCTATACGCTCTGGTTTACTGAGGACTCTGAGTTGTTGGTTCTGGGCGGCGCGAGTTAGTAATGGATGAGTATCCGTTGAGTCGACTTCGTACGAGCGCCATCTCCCAGGCCCACCAGTCCCTTGGTTGCGGTGCGATAGAGCACACCTATGCTCAGCAGTGGGGGCCCTGGCACCTCATTCAGGCCGGCGAGTCGGCGCGGGCGGAGGCTTGGCTGTTGGATGACATGCGGCGCAGCACTCAGAGTCTGTCTGCATTCCATGAGCTGACGGAGCCTGCACGGTGGTGGCGTCATCTTGGTCTTGAAACTCCCGCGGTACTCCCGAGGCTGCTCGCTGCGGCCCACGCCGAGGTGGACCCTGGAAAACTCGCAACCCAGGTCCGCGTGATCGCGGAACTGATGCGGATGCTCGCGCGACCCGAGTTGGCGATTGCTCTGTTGGAAGTCGCGCTGCAGCGAGGGTGCGATGATACGGAGACGCTGGGTTGCTATGGTCAGGCACTCAGGGAGAGCGACCGCCACGAGGAGGCGGCCTCCGTGCTGCGTGCCGCCCTAGCCCAGCTGGAGGCAGCGGGGGTAGAGCATGACGCGCAGGCAATTCTCCTGCGCAACGAGCTGCTGCTGACGACCGACGCGCGCGCTGACGATTGGCGCCAGCTTGCCACGCAGAGCATGGAACAGCTGGGTTATTCAGATCTGACCACCCTGTCGATCGTGAGCAACTACACCACACAGCTCGTGGCCGAGGGTCGATTTGAAGAAGCGCTGCCTCTTTTGAGAGTCGTCTGGCAAGCTCGTCTGGAGGCCCAGGGGCCGAGTGCGCCGCTCACCATTTCGAGCATGTCCAATCTCGCGACCGCGATGCTGAAGTCGGGTTCTGTGACGGAGGAGACCTGTATGATGCTCGGTGAGGTATATGCCCGCCGAGGCGCTCTGGGCACCGATCACCCGTCAACACTTCGAGCCGGCTGGACCTACGCCAGGGCACTTCTCCACGTGGAGAGAAAGGTCGAGGCGCTGGCCGTTCTCGAGGCCGTGGTGGCCGGTGAAGTCAGCCGCTTCGGCCCTGATCATGAAGACGTTCAGTACACCCGATTGTTACTCGGGCAGGTTCTTCTGGGCCAAGACCGCGCTCGGGAGGCGTTTGAGCATGTGGACCGGGTCGTCGCATGGCAACGCGAGCATCTCGAAGCACCTCATCCGAAGGCTTTGGACACCCTGGCCTTGATTCATCAGGCGATGAACCAGGACGATCGCTATGGCGAGCTCTTACTCGAGGCGGTCGAGCTGGCTATCGACAGTGACCCGAAGCTCGCCAATCAGCGCATCGACCCGTTGATGGACTGGCTGCTCTCCAAGGGACGCTCAGCGCACGCGCTCGCACTTATGGAATGGAGAGTTGCTTGGATGCAGGACCAGCAGGGCGAGATACACCCGACCGTGATTCAGCAGGTTCTCTGGATGGCATCCTTGCTGCGTATGACTGGAGACCCTGCCAAGGCGCGGAGATTTGTCGACAGCGCAGACGAGCGAGTCCGCATGCTGGAGCAGCGGATGCCGGACGCGAGTGAACTTTGCGCCCAATTGATGGTGATAGTCACTCGAGAACGCGCCGCGTTGGCGGGTATGAACGAGGAATAGAGGTCAACCGTTCGCTATCGAGCCTGCCATCGCCGTCAAAGTCGTTGCTGCTCGGGCCACCGCAGCTGGTAACGAGTAGAGCCGATAAGAACAACAGACTTCGATTCATCTCCACCTCCGAGCGCACATCCTAGCGGACAGGGCAGGGGGACTCAGCAGGTGTTGCTTCGGGCCACCTCATCTGCGATGGCGACTGCAACGACGACGACGCGACCATCCTGCCCGGGGTGGTCGAGGACTGCTCAGACGAAATAGACCAGGACTGTGACGGCACCGAGGCGGTCACGGGCATCGATCCTGAGTGCCTCGATTCGGGCTGCTCGGGATGCAGTGCCGCCTCGCCCGGACAAGACGACCGGTCGGGGCCGATGGCGCTGTTCTCGCTGGTCGGGATATTCTTCTTGGGTCGACGCCGCCGTACGCAGGCTGTGTCGGATCAAAAAGGGGTGCCTCTTTGCTGAGCTTGTGGTTTGAGAGCCGTTTACACGTCCTATTTGGCTTGTTCCTGATGCTTTGCATTGCTGGAACAGGCTCAACTACCTCAGCAGAGTTAACATAACGCCTCTTATCGGACCTATACGCCAACATCGGAGGGACAGC
>CAZEIY010000678.1:0-2326 GCA_964512375.1 uncultured Rickettsiales bacterium
GGGGACGAAGACGAATGAGTGCGGTGCACTCACCCCCTGGCGGATACGCACCAGGTCTCTGATCGCGCCTTACCCGATGGCCTTTACGTAAAACTCACGTAAACGGACCCCTGTCCGGGTTAAGTGGTGGAACCTCACCAGTGACTTCGCCAGGAGCAGGTGCTCCCGGCGAAGTGCTGTGTCTACTCTTCGCAGAGATTAGAAACCGCCGCCGAAGGGCACATCCCTGATGTCGATGGCACCACCGATGTTGTCTTCGCCGATGATGTCGTATGCGAGGTTCTCTGCCTGTTCGATGGGCATGCGCGGGTTGTCTCCAACCCTGAAGTCCCCGGGATCGACGTTGCCCATGCCAACACTCTCCAGGCCGTTCAGGCCGGTCATGTCGAGCAGCATTCGGTTGCCATGTACCGAGAAGTCACCTCGCACCATCCGTAGCGATGAGAAGCCATCCAGGTTGGTGATTCCGTCGTTTCTTTCGATCCTGAACTGTTGGCCGACCGCCACCAGTGAATCGAACGCAATTTCGGATAGCTGAGGGTTGTCGCTCACCCCGAGAGAACTCCGCAGGTACTGTGCTGTGTCCGGGTCGCCGACGGACTCGAGCTTGGGGACCTCCACTCGGCTCAAGCTGTCATTGTCGTTGATGGACAGGAACCCATACAGATAGTTCAACTCCGGAAGGTGAAGCTCTCTCAGGCTGCTGTTTTCCCCAAACGCCATGTACCAGGAGACACTCTCGAGATGGTCGAGGCGAATGGTCTCGAGGGAAGCATTGTCACCGACAAGGAGCTCCTGACCGGTTTCTACGAGGCTGTCCAGGTGGATCTCTTCAAGATTGTCATTTCTACGGATCTGCAGGTGCCCGCTGAGTGCTTCCAGGGATGAGAAGTCGAGGGTGCCCTCGAGTCCGCTGTCGCTGAACTCGATGGAACCGGCCTCCACGAGGTTGGGCATAATGAAGCGGCGTAGCGCGGGGTTCTCGCGTGACACGACACCACGACCTTCGGTCACCGAGCGGAAGTCGACCTCTGTTAACTCCTGATTGTCCTCTAGCCAGGTACGGAACACCGCGCTATTCGCGGCTGGAGCGCTGACTCTGGTGAGTTGCGGATTAGATACGAGAGTGATCCCGTCCACTTCTTCGGCCCTAGGTAACGAGACCTCTCGCAACTGTGTGTTCTCCTCGACATGGAGCCCCATGACCCTGGTCGCTGACGGCAGCTCAACCCGCTCGAGCGCGGTGTCGATTGCAGTTAGGGAGTTGACTTGCTTTAAGCAGCGCAGTGCGTCGAGGTTGGTCAACTCCTGACCTTCGATAACAATGCTGCGAGCGACTGTGTAGATCGCACCAAAAGCCTCGGCATCTTCCTGAGTTCGCAGGGTAACTAGGTCCCAGAGTGTTTCGCCTTCCTCGCAATCAGCGGGAGCCGGCGGCGGAATCCATGGCGGCACGTTCGACGGGGTGTCGTCGTCGTCATCGGTGCAAGGGCCATCATCGTTGCCGGCTGGTTCCTCGCCGTCGCTGGGGTCTGCTGGTCCTTCTGTACCCGGCTGAGTCATGTCCTCGAACTGCACCAACAGGTCGCAGCCAGAAAGCACCGGCGAGATAGCAGAGAGAATGGAGAGAATAAAAAGAGAACGCAGGGATAGTAACTTGATAGTCATGGCAACCTCCTTCGATAGCTCGGCTGTCTCGTGGAGACCCGTGGCTTTGCGTCCCAGCGTCGCCGCTGGTTTGCCTTTATCGAGAGAGGAGCATCCCCGCTCGTTCATTCAATGTTGGTCGCCTAAAAGAACTGTCAAGCGCAAAGGTGCCCATCGCGCATCAAACAAAGACCCTGGTTTTATGTCGCCGTGGGGCACGGACCTCGCGTCCCAGACTTGTTAGCTGTAGATCTACTGAAAGAGACCATCTGGTCATTTTCTGCGACATTTCTGCAGATCCCAGCGATGAACAAAAAGTAGGCTCACTATCTTTACGGCATCTACTCCATGTTGGGCTTCGGTTTTGCGCCGCGCTCAAGAACGACATGCATCGATCCAGAGTTTTGTTCCTGTCCGCGTGGTGTCCCAAAACTCGATCGCGGGCTCCGTCCATCATTCAGCGAAGTCGGGTGAGTTGTCGGCTGATGGCCGAGGAGAGAGGATGAGCGGATGTCTCAGCTCCCGCGCCGGCCACGCCGAACAACATGGCCTCCTCGTTGAAGCCGGGCACGCGCGGGTCGCCAATCGCAGCACCCTCCACCCCGACTACCTCCGGCACAACGGCCTCGGCTTTCGTCTCTCGAGGACGGTCCCTTGACCCTTGGTCCCTTGATCCCTT
>CAZEIY010000679.1:0-2319 GCA_964512375.1 uncultured Rickettsiales bacterium
CACCGTAGCCGTCGGAGTCTGAATCGAGATGCCAGGTGGAACCGTCGATGGGATCATCATCGACAAAGCCATTGCAGTTATTGTCCAGGTCGTCGCACTGCTCAATAGCCGCCGGGCTGATCGAGGGATCTGAGTCATTGCAGTCTGTGCCACCGGCCAGGCTGTCCACGAATCCATCACCGTCTTCGTCAGGGCCCGCACCGGCATCGTCGTCATCGGAGCTCGTATCGTCGTCGCCCACAGTGTCATCATCATCGCCCACAGCGTCGTCATCATCGCCCGCGGTGTCGTCATCATCGCCCGCACTGTCATCGTCACCTGACGTGTCGTCGTCACCAGCAATGTCGTCGTCATCGCCGGGATCGAGGGCGATGCCAAACAGCGCGACCGCCAACGAACCGCCCAGCGGAGAGTCAGCCCCTGCTCCCCCTGAGAGCGCACCGGGCAGCGACCCCGACATCTCGAGAGCCGCAGTAAAAGTACCCGCTCCCCTGGGCGAGAAAGACAGCGTGATGTCTGTGGAGGCCCCGGGCTCAAGGGTCAAAGGCCAGTCCGCACTCACCAGGAAAAAGGCTGCAGCTTCATCCCCGGTCACCGTGGGTTGAGGCACCTCAGCACCGGCTGTACCCAGGTTGCTGATGACCACCTGAGCTTCAACGCTTCCCCCCACTGCCACTTCTCCAAAGTCGACAAATGGGGAAGTAGAACTAAGCACGGGCTGGGAATCACCGCCACAGGCAGTGAGCCCTACCAAAGAGAGCACTGCCAGGCCGGCGGAAAGCTTGAGTACAAAGGCGTCCATCAGATAACTCCACGCAATGGGTCAGCGAATAAAGAGCAGGCTCGGCACGTTGGATGAGCTGCTGAATGAGCTGAAGGGGGTGTTGTCGAGGTTCTCACGGAACAACCACCTGCCGCCACCAGTGATGTCACCAGGCAGGTAGTGATGGCAGTTGCTCGTGCTCAACGACGAGCAACCCCACCCCGGGGTAGTCGCGCCACTAAAGCCTGGACTGGCAAGAGGAAGAGGATTGATGTTGGAGCTACTCTCAGCCACCACTGAGGTGAAGCCATTGTCACGCATGTAGTTCAGGTAGTAGACCCCCTGAAACGCGTTGTAGCCGGGATCAGGCGTGTCCTTCGTCTGGCGCGTCAAGATGTAACCACCGTTATGGCGACCGACGAGGCTGAGATAGGTCGCCTCACCGTCAGTAAAGAGAGCCCGTATCACGGCACTGCTGTAATGGGCCGGTCCACCGCTATAGCGCGGTCCTAAATAGGAGTCCTTCACCTCACCGACGTTTATGCCCGATGTCCGTGAGTGCATGCTGTAGCCACCCGAGTTGCCCCAGGCCCCCACCAGAGTCCAACCCCCTCCGTCGGTAGTCATATCGCAATAGGCCTGAAAGGCAGTGCCGGTAGGATTAATCCAATAGGTACCGTCGGCTGGAGTAGTGGCGACACCATCAAGAATCGCCTTGCAACTCGCTCCGGGGCAGCTACTTCCATCACCCAGCGCATCCCCATCATCGACACTGTTGTTGCAGTCATTGTCCACGTTGTCACAGACCTCAGCTGCACCGGGCTGAATGCCGGCTCCGCCATTGTTGGGATCGTCCTCACAGTCCGTATTATCCTGGACGCTACCTGTTGGCTGGGTACACGCGAAGCTGCTAAACGCCGGATCACCATAGCCGTCGGCATCGCCATCGACGTACCAGATGGCGGCGTCCACCGCCCCATCATCAATGGTGCCGTCGCAGTCATCGTCTATGCCGTTGCAGAACTCCGACGCGTTGGGATGCACGGTGGGGCCGGTGGTCGGGTCGTCGTCGCAGTCGTCGTTGTTGTCGGCATAGCCGGTAGGCTGAGTGCACGAGGAGACCGACGTGCCCGCCACCCCGAACTCATCCCCATCGTCGTCCACATACCAGTTGGTGGCGTTCAGGGCTCCCGCCTCATCCACTCCACCGACGCAGTTGTTGTCCACCCCATCGCAGATCTCGTAGCTGGTGGGATTGGTCGCTGCATTGCCGTCGTCACAGTCCAGGCTGTTGCTGACATAGCCAGTGGGCTGCGAGCAGGCCGTGCTCATCGTGCCTTGATCGCCGTAGCCATCGGCGTCGGAGTCGGCGTACCAGGTCGTGCCCGTGGCGCCGCTGCCGTCGTCCACAAAGGTGTTGCAGTCGTTGTCTACGCCGTCGCAGATCTCGGGCGCACCGGGATAGCTGTTGACATCGAGCTCAGCACAGTCATCCGAGCTCGCCACGTAGCCGGTCGGCGCAGTGCAGGCCTGCTGGGTGAGCAGAAAGCCGCCAT
>CAZEIY010000680.1:0-2316 GCA_964512375.1 uncultured Rickettsiales bacterium
GATCGTGTCATCCAGAGGAGCGCAGTCCACGGCGTCAGCGAAGCCGTCACCGTCCACGTCGCTGTCGCAGAGATCGCCCTCACCATCTCCGTCGAGATTTTCCTGGCCCGGATTGGCTAGCAGCGGGCAGTTATCAACGATGTCATCGAGCCCATCACCATCCACGTCCGCATCACAGACATCACCGAGACCATCACCGTCCAGATCTTCCTGGCCCGCATTAACAATCAGCGAGCAGTTGTCGGCGCCATCTGCGAGACCATCACCATCATCGTCAGCATCGATGCAGTCGGGCTCGGCATCACCATCGGTGTTGACGAAGCCATCGACCAGGTCCGTGTCGCAGTCCGAATCGATAACGTCGCACTGCTCGGGCGCGTTGGGATAGATCGTGCCGTCGAGGGGAGCACAGTCCACTGAGTCAGGGAACTGATCACCATCCTGGTCCGAATCGCACAGGTCTCCCTCTCCATCCGAATCAAGATCACCCTGACCCGCGTTAGCAAGCTCAGGACAGTTGTCGGTGAGATCGTCGACGCCATCACCATCATCATCGGGGTCACAGTCATCACCCTGACCGTCACCATCGAGGTCAGCCTGACCGACATTGGCTAACAACGGGCAGTTATCAGAACCATCGATGATTGAGTCCGCGTCGGAATCAGGATCCCTGGGATCCGTACCCACCTGGCCCTCATCCGTATCAGACAGGCCGTCGCCGTCATCATCGAGATCACAGAGATCTCCCTCGCCGTCGCCGTCGAGGTCAACCTGGGCGAGATTGCCTACCTGTGGGCAGTTGTCATGTGCATCAGCCAGCGTGTCTCCATCTGAGTCCGCACCAAAGGAGTAGACATCGATGCCGTCGGGCTGTCCTGAAGAATCCGTCCCGGCCAACAGCTTGCCATCGCCGAAATCGAGTCCTCTGCCCCACCGACCGGTATTGAGGGCGGGGTGCTGACGAATCAGAGAGCCATTATCTGGGTCGAGGCCTTGAAAGCCACCGGGCGCGCCGCCATCGAACGCAGTAACCCAGAGCAGGTGCTCGCCGGCATCATATGCGAGGGAGGCCCAGTCAACCGGAGAGGGCATCGTGAACTCGTCGATCTGGTTGTAAGGGTCAGGGGAGATGACGTTAATGATCTTGATGATGTCAGGGCTGCGGTCTTCGCTGCCTTCCCAGATCAGGCCGCCGCCAAACCCCGCGCAGTGACAGTTGCCTGCGCCGCTATCTACCGGCGAAAAGGTGGCGACCTGCGAACCTGAATCAGCGTCGTAGGCACGCCATCCACCAGCTTGCCAGTAGTTCACCCAGAGCAGATTCCGATCGAGGTCATAGCCAATGGTGGGCGTACCTCCGCCGTTAGGACCGCTACCGGAGACACCGAAGGAGCCGATCTGGCTGTAGCTACTTCCGCTCCTCGTATAGATGCGAATCGTGGTGCCCGAGCCCACCCACAGTTTGTCGTCATGCGCAGCAATCGAAGCGACCCCGCTGGGATGGCCGCTCCATGTCTCAATGTGAGATCCACTCATGTTGTAGACCCGGACACTGGTACTGCTGTTCGTGACGTAGACCCTGCGCGTCACGGAGTCCACGGCCAGACCCTGGAGACCTCCACCCCCGTCTACATTGACACCGATGTTCGCGGTACCTCCATCCGGTACGCTGCCGATGTTCGGGTAGCTTCGAATCCGGTTGCCCTCGTACTCCGTACCCCAGACCGTATCCGTTACAGGATCGTAGTCGATTCCGTGAAAGTGCCGTCCGTCCTGGACACTCACCACCTTGTTGCGCGTGATCGACGTGGGCAGGCCTCCCGTCTTCTCGAAGACGCGCACCCTGCCCGAACCGCCCTGTTCCGCGACAACGATGTCTGAGCCCATAAGGGTGATCCCCGCGAGAGAAGCTCCACCAAAGGGCTCAAACGAGCTGATCTGATTACCGGAGAGGTCGTACTCAATGACATCGCTACCTGAGACGACAAAGAGCCGGTCCTCGGTCGCATTGAGGGTGATTCCGCCGACATTGGCAGGCGCGGCAAACGACGAGCTCGCCGAGACGGACGAGCCGTCTGCGGCGGCGAGCATGTCTGGCCAGCGATATATCCTGCCATTGGTGCGATCTGCGCCAAAGACATGCCCATCAGCACTTCGATAAGCGACACCGTACAGACCCGCCGTCTCGGTACCGGCTACGAAGCGATCCACTTGCGGGGCGGTCTGAGCGGAAGCTCCAACTGGCAACAGCCAACTAAGTGCGCAGATGACGGTCAGAAGCCTGACAACAGGGAAGCTTGCGTGCATTTCGATCTC
>CAZEIY010000681.1:0-2306 GCA_964512375.1 uncultured Rickettsiales bacterium
GGGGAGGTTGGGCACATCGGGACAGTTGTCGTCGTCGTCACAGACCTCATCGCCTTCTACGATGAGGTCTCCACACTCATGAAGGATTTTCTGCGCGCTCCCGGCGGGGCCCACGCTGTCCCCGTCGTCAGCGGTGACGTAGCAGGTCCATATGGAGCCACTCGCAACAGCCGCGGTGGGAACAGTCGAGCTCCCCTGGGCGCTCAGTCCCACCTCGTCAAAGGTGCTCACGGCAACGCCATCGACCTCCCAGGTGAAGTTGTAGGTCAGCGCAGGGTCGACACTGTCATCGACATCCGGATCGCTGGACGGCGCCAGGATTGAGCAGACCAGGTTGTCTTCAGGTGTGGGGTCCTGGGGATCGATCTCGACCTCTGGAGCTGTGGGCACACTGTTGGCAATGACAAAGGTCGCGCTTGTTACGACCAGCCCCGGGTCCTCACCGTCGGTTGGTATCACCTCGACGTAGATCTCGTCGTTCTTGACGAAGTACGAGGGAGACAAGAAGTCGCTCCCTGCCTGGCTGGTCGTGTTCACCCACCACAGGTAGCTGTAGGCAGGACTCTGATCTGCCGGATCGGGATCAGACCAACCAGCGGCAGACGAGAGGAGGACGTCCTGAGTGGTGGCCGGCTCTGGACTGAGGGTGACGCTCGTGATCTGTGGTGGTGTGTTCTGAATGGTCACCGTGTTGCTGATGACAGACGAGCCTTCCCCGATCCCGTCGTCAGGAGTGACCAGTAGTTCGACGTCCTGGCCGCGGTCGAACAGCGTGCCGTCAAGGCTTGCGCTGGTTGACACCGGGACCCCGTCGACACGCCAGTCGTAGTCATAGCCCGCGCTGTCCGCAGCATCCAGGTCCGACCAACCAGAGATCGTCGCCGTGAGGACATCCGTTTCCGTAGGAAAGCCGGGCGCGATCAGCACATCTGTAATGCTCGGCAATGAGTTGCTGATCGTCACCGGGTCACTGTTGATCGTCACGCCGTCAGCCTGGCCGTCCGTGGGCGTGGCCTCACAGTAGATCGCGTCGTCACGATCAAAGGAGGCCCCGTCGAGGCTCGCCGTAGTCGACGACGCCAGGCCTCCTACGTACCACTGGTAGCTGTAGGCCTCGGTATCGGCCGGATCGGGGTCGCTCCAGCCGGAGGCCAGGCAGCTGAACACCGTAGACTCATTCCCCGCGCCTGGGTCGACGACCACAGAGGTGGCTGAGGGCGCGGTGTTCACTGAAAAGACATGGTTGGTCTCCACCCCCTGTCCTGAGATGGTGCCGTCGTGGGGAGTCAGGATCGCCCAGATCTCATCGCCCTTGTCGAAGGACTCCCAGGTCAAATGGTCGACGCTCTCGACGTTGTCCTGGACGCCATTTACGAACCACATGTAGGACACCGTCACCGGGTCCCCATCGGCGTCGGTTGTGACCGCCGCGGGGCTGAGGCTCGTACCTTCGGCTGGATCGGGCTCAAGGCCTTGGATGATCGTCGCTGTGGGCGGAGAGTTGAGGATGGTCACCGTATCCTCGACTGAGCCGCCTGCCTCACCCTCGCTGTTGTAAGGAGTCACCACCGCACGCCAACTCTCACCCTTACTGGTCTGGGGTGGTTGGATCGTCTGGAAGCCCGAATATTCGGGTCTCTCTACCCCATCGACGAACCAGCTCAGGTCATAGATGGTGGCCTCGGTAGTCACCAGAGCGAAGAGTGTGTCTGTTGTGACCGGCGCGTCGGGCTGCACGTCGACCTCGGCGGACCGGGTGAAGCCGTCACAGTCCTGGTCGACGGCATCATCAGGGTCGTCAGCGCCGGGATACACCGACCCATCGATGTCATTACAGTCCTCGCCACCGCTCTCTACGCTGGCCACGCCATCCCCGTCGCTGTCGACGCCATCACTGCCGTCGCAGTTCTGATCAACGCCGTCGCCGACCAGGTCGGCCGCGTCGTCATAGACCTCGGGATCTTCGGGAGCACAGTCGCTCTCGTTGGGCACGCCGTCGTTGTCGAGATCGCCTGCGTCGCCGTCAGCGCCGTCACAATCCCCGTCGATACCGTCGCCGTAGGGATCGTTGGCGCCCGGGTAGATGCTCGGGTCGGTCGAGTCACAGTCGTCCTGGTCAAGGCTGCCATCCCCATCGAAGTCGAACAGCACGTCATTGCCGGTGCTGCAACCGAGCGCGAGCAGCGCCATTCCAATCCATACGAACCAGGACTTCACGAGAACCTCCGAGCGCACATCCTAGCGTACAGGGGGTGCTTGCCTCATCAAGTGTTGTTGGGGCTCGATTCCGCCTCCGAAACCACAGT
>CAZEIY010000682.1:0-2300 GCA_964512375.1 uncultured Rickettsiales bacterium
AAGGGCAACTGAGAACAGCGGAATAACGAAGAGCAGAACGAGCGATGGAACTGTCAACAATCATGATGTACCTGCTGTGCCTCAGCGCAGTGCTAGGCGGAATCGGTCTGGTGGTGGCCAGGCATCCGATTCACGGTGCGGTGAGCCTCTTGATGACCATGATCTCGCTCGCCGGGATCTACGCCCTGCTCGGTGCTCACCTGATCGCTGCGCTGCAGATCATCATCTACGCAGGCGCAATCATCATCCTCGTGGTCTATGTGATCATGCTCCTCGATCCACCCGGAAGTGATAGCGCCGGCACCTTCCGAAAGTCGGGGCTGATTGCGTTGCCGCTCCTGCTGTTGCTGCTCTTGCCAATGGTCGAGGCAGTCTCTGGACTGGACGAAGCCACGGCGAGAACTGCAATCCTCGAGGGCGTTCTTGCCTGCCCAGCCGGGGTTGCCTGTGAGGCCCGGTGCGAGGATGGCAAGGACAGCGACGGCGACGGCCTGACCGACTGTGCCGATCCAGACTGCGGAAGTCATCAAGCCTGCTATGGCACGGTCAAGGCCGTCGGCACCACCCTGCTGGGGCGCTATGTGCTGCCGTTTGAGGTGTCATCGATTCTGCTGCTTGTCGGTATTGTCGGTGCAGTCCTGCTCACGGCCCCCAAGCCCGAGGAGTTGCAGCGACCGGTCGCTGCACCAGCCACGGATGTCACCGATGATGAGGAAGGGGGCGAAGCCTGATGCCTCTCGAGCACTTGCTCATTCTGGCCTTCCTGCTGTTCGCTATTGGCGCTGCAGGCGTGGTGCTGCGCAGCAATATCCTTCTCGTCATGATGAGCATCGAGCTCATGCTGAATGCGGTGAACCTCGTGTTTATCGCGTTCGCCCATAGCCTCGCTGACAACGGCGGCCACGTGATGGTGATGATGATCTTCGTGGTGGCAGCTGTCGAGGTCGCGGTGGGTATGGCGATCGTAGTCAACATGTACCGTCAGCGTCGCACGATAGGTGCCGCAGCCTTCCGGGCGATGAGGGGCTAGGCGCACACATGCACGCAACACACAGTTCGCTCCTCGGTTTGGTCATCGCCCTGCCTTTGCTGGGCGCGATCTTTCTCGGACTGGGTACGATCATTGGCGCGCGCACCGGTAGGGCGCTTCGCACTCAGCTGGTCAATGTGGTGGGAGTGGGGTCGGTAGCCGTTGCTGCGGTGCTCGCTTGGGTGCTCTTCTTCCAGTTGGTTGGCCTCGGTGAGCATGACAGGGCCCTGCACCAGGTGCTGTTCGAGTGGATTCATGTGGGTAGCTTTGCTGCCGATTTCGGCCTCTGGCTCGACCCTCTGTCTGCGGTGATGCTGCTGATTATCACTAACATCGGCGCGCTCATTCACCTGTACTCCATCGGCTACATGGAGGGTGACCCCGGCTACTCGCGGTTCTTCTGCTACCTCAACCTGTTCATCTTCTCGATGCTGTGCCTGGTGCTGGGAGACAACCTCCTTGTGCTCTTCCTGGGCTGGGAAGGTGTGGGGCTGTGTTCGTACCTGCTGATTGGCTTCTGGTACGAGGATAGGGCCAACGCCAGGGCCGGTAAGAAGGCGTTCATCACCAACCGGGTCGGCGACTTTGGTTTCGCCCTGGGAATGATGTTGCTCTTTGTGGTCTTTGGCAGCCTTGACCCGCAGGTTATCAACGGGGCTCTCGCTAAAGGCTTGCCCACCGGGGTTGAGCCCTGGATGGTCGAGGCGGCAGCGCTTCTGTTGTTTGTGGGGGCCTGCGGCAAGAGCGCTCAGATCCCTCTCTACATCTGGCTTCCTGACGCAATGGCAGGTCCCACGCCGGTCTCTGCGCTCATCCACGCTGCCACCATGGTGACGGCCGGCGTCTACATGATTGCCAGGCTCAACGGGCTGTTCTTCCACGCTGAGTTTGCTTCTGAGGTCGTGCTCTACATTGGTGCTGCGACGGCGCTGTTGGCGGCAACCATTGGTCTGGTGCAGAACGACATCAAGAAGGTGCTGGCCTACTCGACCGTCAGCCAGCTCGGCTTCATGTTCGTGGCCATGGGCGCGGGGGCCTACGCCATCGGCATCTTCCACCTGATGACCCACGCCTTCTTCAAGGCCTGCCTGTTCCTGGGTTCGGGTTCGGTCATCATGGCCATGCACCACGAGCAGGATATGCGCTTCTACGGCGGGCTGAAGAAGTTCATGCCCATCACCCACGCCACCTTCCTCGCAGCCTCGCTGGCTATTGCCGGCTTCCCGCTGATGGCGGGCTTCATGAGCAAGGACGAGATCCTGTGGTGGGC
>CAZEIY010000683.1:0-2300 GCA_964512375.1 uncultured Rickettsiales bacterium
GACGAGGCTCGCCTGGAGCTCAGCAGGGAGGTCCCAGGGTTCAATGAACATCGCGCCGAAGTAGCAGTGGTACTTGATGGCCAAGTCGCGCACGAAGGGGAGACGACCATTCCATGGTGCATCTTCCGGGTGCCTTGAGCCGAAGGCGCGGCGGAGTAGGCGGTAGGTCAGCAACTCCCCCGCGTTGTGCAGGAGGCCCGAGAGGAAGGCCACCCCCGGTTCGACCGAGAAGGTCCTCGACAAGGCTTCGGCACTGGTGCCTGTGGTCAAGCTATGAATATGTGCTGAGTCGATCAGCGGTTCGAAGCCCTTGACGTCGAACGTCGAAGCCATTGCGGAGGCTAGAGCCACTCGGCGGACCTCTCGCAGCCCAATACGGACGACCGCAGAGCCCAGGGATGCGACGGGAGCCGCAGCCATATAGAAGGGTGAGTTGGCGGCTCGAATGACGCTACCAGCCAGGCCCGGGTCCGACTTGACCACATCCAGAATGTCGTCTTCATCTGGTGTCTCGGAGCCGCTGCCCAGCAGCCGTCTCGCCGCCGCGGGGAAAGGGGGTAGATCGACCTTGGGGTCGTCGAGAGCTTCGAGGAGCAGGTGCACCGTATCCTCTTCAGACTGGGAGTCGAGGCTGTCGAGGTCTTCCTCGAGGTGGGCGATGAGACTGCTTTGAAGAAGTGCGCTCAGTTTGTCGTTGGGAGGGGGCGCGAGGACCCCGAAATCGTGCGAGTTCAAGGGAGCGTGCTCTTCGTAGGACAGCGTCAGGGTAGGCAGTGGGATACTTCTACTGCTGACGATGTGCTCGGGCTCCACTTCGTTCTCTTCGTCGAATTCATAGCTGTGGTCTCGAAGCTTTCTTGGGGCCTCTTTCAGCGTGTCGTCTTCGTCTGGAAGACGCGGGCCGCGCTCGTCGGGCGCGCGGTTACTCAGTCGCAGAGGCTGTGGGGAAGGCCTTCTTGGGGCCTCTTTCTTTTTCAGACGCAGAGGAGTCCTTTTTGAAGCACGTTCTTCGTGCCGCTGCTCATTCTCGACTATCGCGGTGGTCTCGGCGCCAGCAACGATGGCACCGAGGTCGCCCGCCCCCGAGAGGCTCTCCATTTCGTCGGAGAGGACGTCGCTCATTCCTGCGGGCCCCGGGTACACCCCGCTGGGCGAGTCAAAGGCTATCTGGGCGATGAGTTCGCCTGTATCGAGAGAGGAGGAAGACTGCTCCGGAATCGAAGGGGCGCTCTCGACGGTGTCCGGCGAGAGGGGCGCGGCCGCTGGGGTTGGGGTGCGCTCGAGCCGTATTGGCTTGTCTACGGACTGAGGCGGCGGCGTGGTGGCGGCCTCAGCCCACTTGCCGCTGTCCAGTGAGTCTTGCAACTCCGGCACCTCCTCGGCTTCCAGCAGGGGCTCCGCACCATTCTGAGCGGGCCGGGGCGACGCTCTCATTGCGGTGGTCGGGTGCACGATGTCTTCTGCCAGAGCCTCGTTGTCGTGTATCGAAGGGAGGGTACCCTCGACCACTTCACCTTCGAACGTCTCGGAGTACTCCCAGCGGTCCTCGAGCACAGCAGCGAAGTCTGCTCGCCCAAACACCTGCGCAAAGAGGCCCTTGATTGAGTCCTTGATTCCGCTCATCGGCGCGGGTTCCTGGCGTAGCAGTGGTTCATAGCTGGTTTCTATTGTACTCGAATGGGCCGATGTATAGCGCGTCCGCCAGGTAGGGACCATTGACCGGCTCACATCCTGGACGATTTGGCTCGCTGCTATACTGACGCTCAATGATCACATTTCTGCGAGAGGACTGGCGGTTGGTACCAGTGCTGTGCTCAGCGCTTGTTCTGGCTGCTTGTGACGGCTGGCCGCTGTACATGCACCTCGAGCCGGACAGGCCGCCAGTGCGTGTTTCATTGGTTGTTGACCTCCTTGAGGACGAGACGATCGTCGACGACGAGATACAGGAGCTTGCGCCGCTTCCCTACCCCTCGGTGGTACGGATTCGCGGGGTCACTTCCTCTTGCGGCTTTGACACGGATGTGGACGATGTCACCTGGCCCGTTCACTACGTCGCGGGGGAAGACGGGACCGAGCTGGTTCGGGTGGCAGGATGGTATTCGGGCGATGTTGACTACTACTCGTTGGCTCCCGAGCAGAGGGGTTGGCTGTCGGTGTCGTTGGAGTGGGACAATGTTCCAGGGGAAGGTGGCAACGCGGCCTACCTTCCTGGAGAATCGGACGGCGCATGGGCAGAGGAGTCGGATCTCGACTTTGTGGTCTTCGATGCCTCGTCGATTTCGTTGGGCACCATCATCAAC
>CAZEIY010000684.1:0-2297 GCA_964512375.1 uncultured Rickettsiales bacterium
TACTACGTGCGCCTGTGCGATGAGGACACGTCCAGGGCCTGCCCCTGAGGCCAGAGTGCCCGGCCTCCATGGCGCTCGCCATGGACAGTCACGGGAGAGCATCCTTGCCAGCAAGTGGATTCAAGAACTCACTGAACTGCTCAGATCAGTACATGAACGGGCTGTAGGCACGTTGCGGAGCCCCGCTGGGAGCATCCCTCCGCCCCAGCAAAGAGCGTGCGGATTGTGGGACCTATGCTCTGTTTGCCTTTGTTCATGCGAGCCTGCGATGTAATCATGAAGATCAATTGCCCAAGCGAACCCACATCGATGCGTCGCAACGATTCACTATCCTAGAGCCCGAAGGCTGACTGTCGTGCGTTCCTTCTATTGGCTGACCACAATCACAACCGCCTTGCTGGCCTAGTCCTGTACACCCGAGCTTTTCGAGGGCAACAAGGCGGGCGAATGTTCCGACGGCGCGGACAACGACGCTGACGGTGACTACGACTGCGCGGATGCCAACTGCTTCAATGCGCCAGTCTGCCAGGAGGAAGGGGCATATCCGACAGAAGCCACCCTGTTCGCCGGCCTACCGAAAGGCGAGGAACAGTTGGGTAACTTGTGTGCGCAGCTGGCTACCAGGAATGTGCAGAGCGTGGTTCGAGACGTGTTCTGCACGCAGCCGCGCCCGGAGGTCACCAGTACGCAGGAACTCCTTGAGGCGCTCGGCCTGTCGTTTGAGGGACCCGGCGGCAAGGATGCACAGTTGGTCTGGGGGAATGGGAACCCCAGCTGGTCTGTGCTCGGAGTGACCAGTGCGCTCAGCCGGCATACGGTCAACCCGGTCAACCCAAGAGTCATCGTCCATACGCCCATAGAGTCGTACCTGGAACCCACCCCCGGCTTTGTGATCTATGGTTTCTCAAGAGGTGAGGGCTTTGCCGAGTTCATCACCCACGATCCAGTCCGCGACGACCTCGACTTCTTCGTGTTCAAGTTCACCTACTCTTGCGCGGATCCGCTGAACTGCACAGATGAAGAGATCTTCGGTGAGCAGTCTGAGTCCGGTTGGCTCGACTACACGATCTACAACGATGAGGAACTCAAGAACACGCATTTTGATTGCCGGCATTGCCACCAGGCGCCGCTGCGGCTCAAGCCATTGAATCGTACGTCGCTCAACATGTTTCAGCTCAACAGCATGTGGATCCACTGGATGTACGACAATCGCCACTTCCGTGACTGGACAGACAACCCGACAGGCATCGGGCCTTTTCACGAGTCGATGCAACAGTATGTCCGCGCCCATGCAACCCCTCTCGAGCCGTTGGGGGAGACCTACGCAGGAGTCCCCGATGGTGCGATCTACGCCTCCCGGCCAAAATCGCTGGAAGCGTTGATCGAAGCCAATGGGTACGGCAATGGATTCGATTCCTCGGCCTACGTAGCCAACGGCTCTGAGATCGGTCTCCTACAGAATGGCCGTGCGCGAGGCATGTTCTTTGGTTACGTGTGGGAGGAACTCTATGAACTGTCGCTCCATGGGCTCATGATCCCCCCCCCGGTCGTGGCGAAGAACCCTTCGACCACGACAAGTTACTGGCATTGATCGACGACTACAGTGCCTATCGCAATGGTGAAACCACCGAGTTCCCAGACATCACCGACGTGTACAACGAATCGATCCTTAGCGCTGTGGGGCTGCGGGTGCATCCCGGTCTCAGCCCGCCGGAAATCCTGGTACATGCTTGCAGCCAGTGCCACCACGATGGACTGGACCAGGACATCTCACGTGCAAACTACACGCTGGGCCCGATCGCTCGCGGCCGGCCAGGCACCGATCTGGGTGACCACTTCGCCAACTTGAACTCCGGGCAACTCGTGCTGATACAGGAGCGCATCAACCTGCCCGAAGACCACCTCCAGGTGATGCCACCTCCTCGTTTCCGAGTACTCAGCAGTACCGAGCGCGCAGAAGTCACCGCGTGGTTGGATACACTCATTGCCGGCTTGGAGATGAATGATGATGGTGAGCCTCCCTTGCCGCTGATCGCCGAGTTCGACATCCTGCCATCCGAAGTTGCAGTGCCGGGCCCCACCCACGCGAGCCAGGCGATGTTGGAGTCACCCATGAAGAAGGTGCAGACCTCGATGGCTGTCATGCGTGCTGCGCCCGGAGTCGATGCAGCCGGCTACGTGGAGTACTACTTCGAGGAGACCTCAGGAAGCCAGGGCGGCACGAGCAGCGGGTGGCAACTCAGCCCCCGGTACTTAGATACCGACCTCGCGCTCGGCATGACCTACAGCTACCGGGT
>CAZEIY010000685.1:0-2295 GCA_964512375.1 uncultured Rickettsiales bacterium
CGTCGTCGACCAGGGTGTTGCAGTCGTTGTCCTGTCCATCGCAGACCTCGGGCGCGCCGGGGTAGGTGTTGGGATTGAGTTCGTTGCAGTCAGTAGAACTGGCCACATAGCCCATCGGCGCAGTGCAGGCCTGCTGAGTGAGCAGGAAGCCGCCAAAGCCGTCGCCATCAGCATCGAAGTACCAGGTGCTCTCATCGCCAGCGCCGACATCGACCGTGCCGTCGCAGTCATCGTCGAACCCGTTGCAGATCTCAGTAGCACCGGGGTAGATGGCGGCGTCCAGATCGGCGCAGTCCTCGCAGTTCAGCACCAGGTCTCCGTCGTCATCGCTCTCACCATCCCCGGCGATCGTCGCGGCATCACAGTCGTTGTCGATGCCATCGCAAAGCTCGGCGCTGCCGGGAAAGCGCAGCGGGTCCGCGTCATCGCAGTCCCCGCTGCACTCGGTGATGCCGTCGCCGTCGTCGTCGGTCTCCTCACCGCCGAGGCTGCCGTCGCAGTCGTTGTCGAGACCGTCGCAAAGCTCGACGGCTGCGGGATAGACCAGGGGGTTGGTGTCGTCGCAGTCCGTACTGTCCGGCGCGTAGCCGGTGGGCATATCGCAGGCCTCCTGGGTCAGCCAGAAGCCGCCGACGCCGTCGCCGTCGTTGTCCAGATACCAGGTCTGAGCGGCAGGTGCGTCGTCGTCGATTGCGCCATCGCAGTCATCGTCGATGCCGTTGCAAAGCTCGGTGGCACCGGGATAGATGGTGGCGATCAGGTCATCGCAGTCATCGGAGTTGTTCACGTAGCTGGGGGGAGCAGAGCAGGCATGGGCGGTAAGCAGCGAGCCGCCGTAGCCATCGGAGTCCGCATCCAGGTACCAGGTGGAGCCGTCGATGGCGTCCTCGTCGGTCTCGCCGTCGCAGTCGTTGTCGATGCCGTCACACAACTCAAGCGCTGCCGGACTCACGGTGGGATTGGAGTCGTCGCAGTCCGTGCCTCCTGCCGAGATGGCAACGTAGCCATCGCCATCCTCATCCACCGCGCTGGTGTCGTCGTCGCCTGCGGTATCGTCATCGCCTGCGGTGTCGTCGTCGTCTCCTGCCGAATCGTCATCATCGCCTGCGGTGTCGTCATCATCGCCTGCGGTGTCGTCATCATCGCCTGCGGTGTCGTCATCATCGCCAATGCATGTAGCGTCGACTGTGCAACCATCATCGTCGCAGTCCACAACTCCGTCCTGATCGTTGTCGGCGCCATCCGCGCATTCACCTGGTTCATCGCCTTCAACTGATGTCTGATCTTCCCCGAGGCAGCCAGCCACAACTCCCAACAGCATGACCACGCACATCAAAGAGATAACATTCAGTTTCATTCCGACCTCCAGACAGCAAGCCTAGCGCAGCGCCGGGGGGGAGGTGTCCGTTGTGGACTCAGCAGGGCGGCGGTGACGCAGGGGTTGGGGGGTATGCGCCAACACGCCCACAGAGGGCGGTGATAGAGTTTCGCCTCGCCCAACCCATGTTTTGGATGAGCCGCTATGACACCTCGCCCCCTATTTCTCAAAGTCCGCACCTTTAGTCTGTGCGTTTTCGCTGCAAGCCTACTGATTGCTATACCAATTAGTGCACACGCTCATGAAGGACAGTGGCCGACTCAACTTCCTACGGCGCGAGCCTTCGGAGCTTATGGACTCGGCTCGGACGGGCTGATTCACATAATCGGTGGGGGCGACGGCTTTTCGACCAGCTATACGGAGCACGAGGCCTACGATCCGATCTCTGACACCTGGTCGACGCTTGCGCCACTGCCGGCAGCGCGGCAGATGGCAGCACATGGGGTTGACGCAAACGGTCGCTTCCTCGTAGCGGGTGGCTACGACCACCTTTCAAGCCCCGGCTACAAAGACAGCATCTATATCTACGAGCCCTCCACCGATTCCTGGACAACTGGAAACCCCTTGCCCAGTCCCTTGGGCCATGCGCCCGGTGTCGCAGCCAGTGATGGGCGCTTCTACGTCATTGGCGGTGAAGACAACTCTGGCACAAAGGACTCCCTGGCTATCTACGATCCGAGCACAGACTCCTGGTCGAGTGGGGCGACTCTGCCGGCAGCTCGTATGGATTCCTCGGCTTTTGAAGGCTCTGACGGGCAGATCTACCTTTTTGGTGGCACCAACAGCTCGGGCTCAGTGCCCCAGATTGATGTCTATGACCCCGTCACCAATACCTGGACTACATCGGCAACCACCCTGCCCGTTGCTGCCCGCTGGGCGAGTGGAAACGCAGCAACTGCGGACGGCAATTTCTTCTA
>CAZEIY010000686.1:0-2291 GCA_964512375.1 uncultured Rickettsiales bacterium
CATCGGATGAGAGAGCGCAGCAAGACCGTCGTCGACAAGGCGAAGAAGAAGTTCATGGCCGAGGAGGGCCGGTTGTATTGCCAGGCATGCGACTTCGATTTCGCCGTTGCCTACGGGGAGCGAGGTGCCGACTTCATCGAGGGGCACCACGTGCGACCGATTTCGGAGATGAGCGAGGGGGAGAAAACACGTATCGAGGACATCGCCATGCTCTGCTCGAATTGCCATCGGATGCTCCACCGAAGCCCCGCGATTACGGTCGCTCAATTAGCCGCAGAGATTGCCGACCGCAGGTAGGGGGGCCCGTTATCGGCCTGCCCCCCCGCACCCCAAAGTTAGGCACGCATTAGGCACAGGCCTGCACGGTCAAGGCCTCTTATCGGACCTATGCGCAGCCTCCTTCTCGGCAAGCAGCTTCTCGATGTACTCCTTCTACCTGTCGCCCTTGCGGGAGTTACACGATGAACAGAGTGGCTGGATGTTGTCGATCCTGTTGGAGCCGCCCTTTGAGATCGGCACGATGTGGTCACGAGTAGCCGCATGCGTCCGACCTGGAAGTAGGGGGATGTTCTCCCAGTGTCGCCCGCACATCGGGCAGGCATCGTACTGAGCCAGGAGCACCTCCCACTCCGCCGTCGAGAAGTCACCTTCCGCGTCGTTCAAGCGCGCCCGTCGGCGCTGCGCGAAGACGTTCTTGTTGCAGTCCTTGCAGGCCGAGAAGTAGGTCCCGGTCTTTCTCCTGGTGAACTCAGCTACGGGAAGAAAGCGGCGGCAGAGATAACAGGTCCGATCTGTCGGAGTGTGATGGAGCCGCTTCTTGCCCTTCGACTTCCGAAGCAAGACTTCCGAAAGGCAGGAGCGACACATGTTGTAGTAGGTGCTGTTCCGCTTCCGGATGAAGTGGTCGAGGGACTTCTCCCCCTTGCACAGGTAACAGCGCTGCGTCTCGGCCATTCAGGCACCAACCTGGTCTGAGCTGAGCACCTCATTGAGGCGATGCCGAAGCAGCTCGTACCGAGCCCGAGTATCGGCGTTCGCCAGGAGGTCTTCCCGCTCGACTCTCTCAGCCTTGGAATGGTCGGGTGGAGTACTGAACTGGTCAGCCGTCAGGTCGATGACCCGTCCGTCGAGACTCCCGAAGTAATGGTCCTCGCCACTGACATCGACCTGCCGGAGGTCGCCCCCGAACAACTCCTGGACCAGCAAGGCCGTGACGGCGCACTGGCCGGTCGAAGGGCAAGCCGCATCCCAGACGCCCCGATGCGCGGTCTTCTCGTCCCAGATCATCGGCAGAGCTTGTCGGAGTCGGTCCATATCCGAAGGTTACTTTGTCGGGTCAGTTCATCACTAGGGGTGCCAACTGGTACGGCCAGTCCGCGCCCCCCTCAAGCACATTCACCAGTTTCGACGTAGGTGCCAACCATTCCTGCGGCGTTGTAGACACCATTGGAACCGTCACCTGCTGGGGCTACAGTGACTACGGCGAGACAAGCTCGCCCTAGGAGGGGACGGTGATTGAGACAGAGTATGGGGCTGCGCTGCACCTCGTTCACAAGTGGATGGATGCTGCCGGTAAGGGATTCGACCCGCAAGACGATGGGGGATTCCACCCGCAAGAGGAAACGCTCCAGACCTGGCTCGCCTTGGCCTTGGTCAAGAGTGGCTACTGCGAGCCGCCTGAGGTCGTGGCCGAACTGACGCTCGGCGAGCGAGGCGAAGGCGAGGATTCGAGACTGCTAGGGAACCTGGCGAGGAAGTGGTTCCCCGGTGTGGGCACGGAGGGAAAGTACCTACGATACGACCTCGCCGTCCTTGAAGGACCGCCTAGCAACGCTGTCAGGAGCTTCGGAACCTGCGATCCAGTGCCCAGGTTGGTGATTGAGGTCAAGGCGCTGAATTCCGCCGGAGGCTTGCAGCGTGCCGCCATCATCCGTGACATGCGAAAGCTGGAGGTCGCGAGGCAGTGGTGGCGGGAAGTCCGCAAGACAGAGATCAGCACCCTGATGGTGGTGCTTGCCACCAGTGCGAAGGTCGTCAGCAATCAGACGACAGCCGAGAAAGTCGACCGGTGGGTGACGGGCTTCGGCGCTGATGCCAGTGTTCCGTCCGGCATCCCAGTGGCGCTGATCTTGGCTAAGGAGGCCAAGCTCGTGCAGGCGGAGAGATCAGACGCGACGGCAGGCTAACCAGTACTCACCCTCGCCACTCCACCGCGTTCAGTCTCCTCCCCCACTGAAAACACGGGATCAACAGGACAACAGTTGCTTTCCAGGGCTGAGCCGACAAAGGCC
>CAZEIY010000687.1:0-2288 GCA_964512375.1 uncultured Rickettsiales bacterium
CCAGCCCCGTGGCCAGCAAACAGCCCAACGGCTTCGGTCTCTTCGACATGAGCGGGAACGTCTGGGAATTCATGTGGGACTGGTGGGACAAGAGCTACTACACCACCTGCTCGCAGACCGATCCGAGCGGGCCTGCCTTCGGCATCCGTCGAGCCGCTCGTGGCGGGAGCTGGAGTGACGGCGGCACCGAAGCCAGGGTCGCCGGACGTTACAACCACCAGGCGGGACACACCCACAGCAATGTGGGCCTGCGCCTCGCGCGGACAGTTCCGTGATCGCTGAGTGGGCTTCGCCGTGCTGCCGAGAGATTGAGATTAGGCTTGTGATCAGGAGCTCATCGTGAGAACTGCAAGGTTCAGGTCACTATCTCTCTCTGGCCTGCTGCTGGTCTTGCCGCTGAGTTGTGCCGGCAATGACGACGACGCGGTGGGCAATGACGACGACGCGGTGGGCGATGACGACTCAACCGATGGTGACCCTGGGGCAGATTGCCTGTCCGGTAGCACCGCCCAGGGCATCGAGTTCATCCGCATCTGCGGCGGAACCTTCGAAATGGGCTGTACGGCTGAGCAGTCGAGCTGCCAGGAAGATGAGTCGCCGGTACACACCGTCACTTTGACCCGCGACTTCTGGCTCGGGACGACCGAGGTCACCCAGGAGCAGTGGCAGGCCCTGATGGGCAACAACCCCTCGCACCACAGCTCCTGCGGGCAGGATTGTCCGGTCGAGAACCTGAACTGGTACGAGGCACTGGCCTTCGCAAACGCGGTCTCTGCGGCGGAAGGTCTACCCGAGTGCTTCGGGCTGGACGACTGCACAAACCCAGCCGACAGCGCCATGGAGTGCAGCAGTGTCTCGGTGAACAGTGATACCGGCTCACCGTACGACTGTGAGGGCTTTCGTCTACCGACCGAGGCGGAGTGGGAGCACGCCGCAAGAGCCGAAGATACTCTCTTGTACGTAGGCTCCGACTCCATTGACGATGTGGGCTGGTACGAAGGGAACAGTTCCGAGACCCTCCACCCGGTGGCGCAGAAGCAAGCCAATGGCTGGGGCCTGTACGACATGAGTGGCAATGTCTGGGAGTGGGGCTGGGACTGGTACGACCCCGGCTACTACCCGACCAGCCCCGCCACCGACCCCCTGGGCCCCGGTCCGACGGTCTACCGAAGCTACCGGGGGGGCGCCTGGTACGCCCCCGCTGAATACACCCGGGTGGCCCGCCGCAACCACGACCACCCCGACAGGTTCAACTTCGGGCTCGGTCTTCGGCTTGTGAGGACGGTTCCCTGACGCCCATCGCCGGCTGGGGTGAGCGAGTAGGATGTCTCGACATGCATGACGAGTCGGGACGGACCACTCTTCTCTGCCTGGCGCTTGTCGCCGCGCTGGCTTTGCCCCAGGGGGGCTGCGGGAGCGAGCAAACCGAGGGCCGCGAACTCGGCGACTGCAGCGACGGCGCTGACAACGATGCCGATGGGCTTTACGACTGCCTGGACGAGGGCTGTGACGGCTCTCCTGACTGCAGTGGCGACGACGATGATGTGTCTTCGGACTGCCTGTCGCTGACCACGAGCCAGGGCATCGACCAGGTGTACGTCTGCGGCGGCAGCTTCGAGATGGGCTGTACGGCGGGGCAGGTGGACTGCTTCGACAACGAGCGTCCTGCGCACAGTGTGACTCTGACCCACGACTTCTGGCTGGGGATGACCGAAGTCACTCAAGGTCAGTGGAGCGGCCTTATGGCCAACAATCCGTCCTGGTTCAGCCCCGACGGCGAGGGCGCAGCCTGCGGCCTCGACTGTCCGGTGGAGACGGTAAACTTCTGGGAGGCCCTTGCCTTTGCGAACGTCATATCCGCAGCTGAGGGCCTCGGAGAGTGCTACATCCTCAGCGGCTGCAGCGACGACTCACCCGGTCTGGACATGGAGTGTACCGGCGTGGCGGTGAACTCCCCGGCTGCCTCCGTCTATGACTGCGAGGGCTACCGGCTACCGACAGAAGCGGAATGGGAATACGCGGCACGGGCGGACACGGATCTGCTGTATTCCGGTTCGGACAGCATCGACGAGGTGGGCTGGTGCGAGCACAACAGCGCAGCCACTACGCACCCGGTGGCGCAGAAGCAGGCCAATGCCTTCGGCTTCTACGATCTGAGCGGGAATGTCTGGGAGTGGACCTGGGACTGGTGGGACGAGAGTTATTATGTGACGAGCCCGGAGACCGACCCGGACGGCGCCGGCACAGGGCAGGTCCGGGTCCACCGCGGCGGCGCCTGGGGGCATGCT
>CAZEIY010000688.1:0-2272 GCA_964512375.1 uncultured Rickettsiales bacterium
CTGCCAACTTCGAAAGGCCATCTTGCGACCATACGCACGCACACAGAAGCTGCACGAGTAGGGGCACCCACGTGCGCTGGTGACGACACCGATGGGCCGGGGAACGAAGGCTTCGTTGTAGTCGTTAAGGTTGACCAACCGATGGTCGGGAAAGGGCAGGGCCTCGAGGTCTTCGATTCGGGATGCTGGAGGTCCGACGATGAGTTGACCTTTGGCATTGATGAAGACCAGTCCCGGCATCTGGGGCTCGCTACATCCTTCAGAGAGCTGTTTGGATAGGTCGAGCAGGGTCTCCTCAGGTTCACCTGACAGGACATAGTCGATGCCAGGCTGGGCAGCGATCTCCGCGGGGTTCTCGCTGGGGAGGTGGCCAAAGATGACCGTGCGTGCGCCAGATGACGCCTCGCCGATGCTACGGAGCATCTCCAGATCGTTGGGCAGGATCTCGAATCCAGCTAGCGACACGATCAGATCGGCTTGGAAGGTTCTTGCGACGGTGATGGTCTGCGACAACGTGAGAGCCGAAGCGATCGCATCGATTAGTTTTACCGTGTGGCCCCCGACGTCCCTGAGCAGAGTCGCGAGTCCCATAAGCTCGATTGGTGGGATGAGGAAGTTCGGCGCGTAGTAGGAGGCGACCCATCGACGCTGCACCCGCCTGTGATGCGGGAGGTTGATGAACAGGATCTTGAGCTTTTCTCTTGATCTGTGCTTTCGGATGGGCCTGGAGATGTCCGCTGGAGATGTCGTCGTTGCTTGCCTGCTCGCCATCGCCACTCCTTTGCCATTCTGACAACTGCCGGGTGCACTGCCCTGATCATTGTCACGATGAATGTCTTGCTCGGTGGTCAAGATGTCCCCGGTTACTTCGTAGGTTGGCACAGTGACTGGTCGGCACAGCGACTGCTCTGGAGGCGTGAAGCTGTGAGCCACATTCTGTTTCTGCAAGATAGCGGCATCAACGAGTCGCTGGCGGTCGCGACGACTTCCGCGCTGCTGAAGAGACACGGACACTCGACTAGGTTGCTGCTGGGAGATGAGGAGAGGTCTCCTGCGCTCAGCGTGAAGCGCCTTGAGCCAGATGTTGTCGTGATCCCTTGCCCCGTGGGGGGCCAGAGGCGGGCCCTGGCGGATGCGGTCCTGGCTCGCGCTGCTGCTCCCCAGGCCGTGGTGATTCTCGGAGGCACCAGGGCTACGTTCGCTCCCGCACTCGCCTTGCGGCCTGAAGTGGATTTTGTCTGTGTTGGTGAAGCTGAGTACGCGCTCCTCGACGTCGCAGATCGAATCGACACGGGGCGATCACTTGATGACATTCGCAATCTGGCGTTTGAATGCCACGGTGAACTGGTGAAGAACCCGCTTCGTCCGCTGATCGAGGATCTGGACGAGCTGCCGATGCCCGACCGTGATCTGTACTTTCGATATCCCTTCGTAGCCCGTCTCCCATGGAAGAAGTTCAGCAGCGGCCGGGGCTGTATCCACAGTTGCTCCTATTGCTGGAATACCAGCCTCCAGGAGAAATACTCGGGGCTTGGGAGCTTTGTCCGTCGCAAGTCCCCCGAGCGGGTGGTCCAGGAAATCTGCGCGGTGAAGCAGCGTTGGCCTCTGCGTCTGGTGCATTTTTCCGATGATCTGTTCACGGTCCATTCCGGGTGGTTGGAAGAGTTCTCCGAGCGTTATGCCACTGCGGTCGGCACGCCGTTCACCTGCAACACGTCGGCACCACTGGCGACTGGAGCGAGTGTCAGGTTTCTGCAGGCTGCAGGCTGCAAGGGGGTGGCGATTGGAATTGAGACGGGCAACGAAACGTTGCGGGCCGAGATCCTCGGCAAGCCGGTGCCGGACCGTGTGATTCACCGGGCAGCCAGCCATATCAAGGGGGCTAGCCTACAACTCTATACCTACAACATGGTTGGGTCGCCGAGAGAGAGCAGTGACGACGTCCTGGAGACCATTCGCTTGAATCGGACCATCGCTACGGATGCGGTACGGGTGAACATGGCCGTGCCTCTCGAGCACACGGACTTTCGTGAGACCGCGTTCAGCAGTGTCCTCGTGTCCATCGAGCCGAATGCTCCTGAACCCTCAAATCGGGAAGGAGTGAATTTCGAGAGTGGCGAGGCCGAGCTATTGAAGGCGCTCTTTCGACTGTTTGTTCCTGCGGTTCATTCGGATCTCCCCCTGGATGCAGTTCGTCGCCTGGCGGAAATCGCACCGGCTTCGACGCTGAGTCCGCTTCGGCTGTTCGGGTTGCTCGAAGAGAGGCGAATCA
>CAZEIY010000689.1:0-2265 GCA_964512375.1 uncultured Rickettsiales bacterium
TGGGCTCAGCGTCCAGAATCATGTCTGCGTCAGCCAGCAGCAGCGTATCGGTGGCCAACGTTATCGCCATGGCGTGACGAACGGTGACACCACGATAGAGGTAAGCGCGTCCCCTCCAGTTCCCGGCGACGGCACCCCAGTGCGGAGCACCAACGAGGATGTCGTCGAAACCGTCGCCATCGACATCGCCGGGCCCACCGACCGAAAAACCGGCCTGGTCACCAGGGTTCTCGCCGAGGAAGGTAGCGTCGGCATTGGCGAGGCTGAAGACGTCGTTGCCGGGCACCGCGAGGTGGTTAACGACGGTGCTGCCGAGCACCAGATACGCCGCCCCAGTGTTGTCCTGGGGGCTCGTCGCCCCCGGCGCATCGCTCCCCCGTGCGCCGATGAGTAGATCGTCCCGGCCGTCACCATCGACATCACCTGCCGGCGCGATGGCGAGCCCCACCTGGTCACTTGCGGCCGCGTTCTGGAACAGCAGATCTGCAGAGGTGAGTTCGAACAGTGACACGGGAGGAGTCGCCTGGAGGCCGGCGACGATAGTACTCCCCAGCACGAGATACACACCCCCGCCGAAGTAGCCCGGACCGGAATTCTGGTCGGGTGCACTGATCAATAAATCGTCCAGTGTGTCTCCATCGACATCACCGGCACTCGCCACTACTTCTCCTGCGTTCTCTCCATGCGCGGCGCCGTGAAAGATGGCGTCGGCAGCAGCGACGCTTAACTGGCTCTGACCGGCCAGACTACTCCCCAGGAACAGGTAGGCGCGACCATTGTCTTCGGCCTCTGGGGCACCGATAAGCACGTCATCGAGGCCATCGCCATCCACATCGCCCACGCCGGCGACCCCATAACCGGCCTCATCTCCCCAAGCCTCACCATCGAAGACCACGCTCGCCGTGCCTACATCGAGAATAATCCCCTCGTCGACAACACCGTTGCAGTCGTTGTCCTTGCCGTCGTAGAGCTCGGTGGCCCCGTCGAAGATTGTCGCGTCGCCGTCATTGCAGTCGCCAGCGCAAATCTCCTGCCCATCTCCATCACTGTCGTCGGAGCCAACCTCGGCCTGCCCGTCACAGTCGTTATCCTGTCCGTCACAGATCTCGGGGGCAGTTGGGTGGACGGTCGGGTCGTTATCGTTGCAGTCACCATCACAGTTGCTGACCCCGTCGAGATCAAGATCCTCAATCTGACCGATCAGGGTATCCGTGTCGTCGCAGTCATCACCACCCGAGGTCTGTGACGCGAGGCCGTCGCCGTCGTTGTCCACGCCGTCGATGCCGTCGCAATTGGTGTCGTCCCCATTTGCATCGACCAGGTCCGGAGCTCCCGGGTACCAGGAGGGGTTTAAGTAGTCGCAGTCGTCACCTCCCAAGGCTGCCGTACTCGTAGTGTCAAAGAAGGAGCACTCCAGGTAATTGTCGCCGTCCTGATCGACCTCCGCCAGGTCTGGTAGGCAGTTGGAGTCGATGCCGTCACAGGGGTGCTCGAAGGCAAGCGGATAGATCTCATTGTCATTGTCATCGCAGTCGCCGGTGCAGGTGGTGTAGGAGTCACTGTCGTTGTCATCCAGATTGCGAATTGGGTCTGTATCGTCGCAGTCGCCATCACATTGCCGGTAGCCATCGCCATCGCCATCGTTCTCGATGAGAGGTAGCGTCCCGTCGCAGTTGTTGTCGAGCCCATCACAGATCTCGGTGATCGCTGGACTGAAGGTCGCCGAGCCATCGTCACAGTCACCGGCGCAGGTCGAGAAGCCATCGGAATCCCCATCCTCGCCAGACACCGTATCGTCGTTGTCGTCGCAGTCACCGGCGCAGGTCGTGTTGCCATCGCCGTCTACGTCGCTGAGATTGAGGGCAGGATCCGCATCGTTACAGTCGAGTTGGCAAGGGCTGAAGCCATCGCCATCGAGGTCCGTTTCGGTAATAGAGAGCTGCCCGTCGCAGTCGGTATCCAGTCCATCGCAGCCATCTACAGCGCCTGGGTGGACCGCTGGGTTGTTGTCGTCGCAGTCGCCATCCAGCGCTACATAACCGGGCGCCTCGGTGCAGGCGCTGATTGACGATGTGGTGTCACCGTAGCCATCGAGATCGGCGTCCGCATACCAGGTCGTCGGTGCGGCGCTCCCTTCGTCGATCTCGCTGTCGCAGTCGTTGTCCGTGCCGTCGCAGACCTCTACCTCGCCCGGATGTGCTGCGGGATCATTGTCGTCGCAGTCGCCATCCAGCGCTACATAACCGGGCGCCTCGGTGCAGGCGC
>CAZEIY010000690.1:0-2265 GCA_964512375.1 uncultured Rickettsiales bacterium
AGGCACTTAAAGCCGCCAACGCTGCACCTCGCTGCCGTGCCAAGAAACGCCGCAAGAAAACACCATGTGGATCGCCTGCCATGGCCAACGGCAGGTGCCGTATCCACGGTGGCACCAGCACCGGGCCACGCACACCCGAAGGCATCGAGAACATCCGCAAGGCTCACTGGAAACATGGCCAACGGTCAGCGGAAGCCATCCGTCAACGGAAAGAGGGAGCGGCGTTGAGGCGGGAAATTAAGCGAATTGCAAATCTAGCTGATTAGATCATCTAGCGCGGCATATAAAATTGTACATGATCCAATGAATTAATTATGCGCCGAAGAGGCGTAAATTCGCTGCCTCAGTGATTGCGAGTGTAGGGTTTATCGGGGCTGGAAATTACTGAACTAAAGAACGGAAGACCGTTGGCTCCTTCGGGGCTTAACTGATCAAAGGTGGTGCCGTCTGGGCCTACCCAGGACGCTACAGTATCCGCTGAATGTCCTTGATCTGTTCGTCGGTATACCCCAGCTCTTTGAGCCGCTTGTCCGACAATACCGGCTCGCTGTTCGAGTTCCGGTCCAGTGCGGCCTGCGCGATCCTGCCCAGCCCTTTCAGCACCTTGGGATCTTTCAGATCGACCATCTGGTCCAGCGACGGCTCCCGCGTCCGCTCCTCGTTCTGGATCTCCTTGAGTATCTTGGACGTCATGTCCTTGGCTCCTAAGTATTCTGGCAAACGTGGTGTCGTAACTCGCGTTGAGAGGGCTTGGTGGTATTATAGCAATATTATCAGTTCCTTGGTGCCTCGAATCGCCACCAGCCCCTAATTCAATTCAACAGGGTTCATATCTTCTGAAATACAATTGCCTCCGATAGCGGAGATCAGGTCTTGCTCATCATCAGAGAGTTGGAAATCACGTGAAACTACTTGGCAGGCTCTAACGCGCCGGTCCCCCTGATAAAGTCCGTTCATCGTAAGCCCACTGTACAGGTCAATTTCTTCCTGAAGAATTTCCTTGCTTATGGAGACCTTGATGTAAAATGGGTCTTCGCGTTCCATCTGCCTCTCCAATTCAAAGACAAAACTAACTACTCATGAAATCTTCGAGCGCCACCATTGAAATGGCAATGGTTGCTGGAATTAGTAGCCCTATTGCCCAACCTATACACTTTGACAAAACGGTAGCCGATCACCCGGGTCTTGGGCGAACAATTCACGGTGAGCTCGAAGTGCGTGTCTCCAAGCTCCTTGATTCCGTCAAAGGCTCCATCGAGGATGACCCGCTGGTTGGCGGGCTCGCTCAGCCAGGCCAGGACATCGTCCCGACGAATGCCTGTGAGCAGAATGTCTGTGGTGATTACGGCCATGGGGAGATTCTCCTCGTGAGCCGCAACTAACACGAGGCCGCAGTCAGCACAGCCTATACGTCCATAGAAGGTGCGCTCGGTTAGAGAGTTCTCCGGCCTGGGGGTGAGACACCGCCCGATGCCGACGGAGTGCACGCGCCGTGTTCGGCCTCATCCCCTACTTCAACGTCCCCGTCCTCGAGATTGGCCCCATCGTCATCGACCCGTGGGCGACCCTGGTAGCCCTGGGCTTCATCCTTGGATTGGAGATCAGCAGATCCCGAGGCATCGCCAGAGGACTCGACGTGCGCGATGTGGTCGACGGAACCGTGTTCATCGTCGGCATGGGCTTCGCTGTGGGACACATCATCCACGTTCTCGCCTACAACACCCATCTCATCGAGGAAGAAGGCTGGATCACCTTGCTCAAGTTCTGGGCGGGTTTTTCGAGCACTGGAGGGTTCCTCGGCGCCGTGTTGGGCTCGATTCTGTTCTTCAAGGTGCTTCGACCTCGTCCCTACTGGGAACACTGCGACGTCATTGCCTTTGGCTTTCCCTTTGGATGGACTTTAGGGCGGCTGGGTTGCTTCTCGGCCCATGACCACATTGGTCGTCCTTCGGAATTCTTTCTCGCGCTCGACTTTCCCGGAGGTCCACGCCACGACCTGGGCTTGTACGAGGCCCTGTGGACAGCCGGCATCTGCCTGGTGTTCTTCCTGCTGCGCAAGCGAGAGCTCCGCCCCGGGTTCTACCTCGCTCTGTTCTGCGTGCTGTACGCACCTGGCCGCTTCGGGCTCGACTTCCTGCGCAACACCGATCTACCCAAGGCCGACATTCGATGGATAGGCCTCACCCCAGCCCAATACTGGGCCTTGTTCATGACCGTCGCAGGGATGGTTGTCCTGGCCTGGCTCAACAGGGAGCCCCAGACCAC
>CAZEIY010000691.1:0-501 GCA_964512375.1 uncultured Rickettsiales bacterium
GGCCTCTTGTCTTCCCGCTCCTCCAGGGCTCGAGGCAGCATGGACAGGGCAATAATTGGGACCTGGAGCTGCTCGGCCATCATGCGGAGCTCGACCAGGGTTCGCGCCACCTCCACCGGGTCCCAGGGGTCGTCTACCCGGCCGAAGAGAAATTGAATCCAGTCGATGAAAATGGCAGCGACCGGGTTTTCGGCGACCTCCCTACGGCAACATGCGCTCAGTGCTGCGATGTCGACCAGCACCCCCTGCCAAAGGCGCAACGGCAACTCAGAGAGGCGGTTGCGCTCGAAAAGGGCCAGGGGTTCGGTGATTTCGCCCGTGATGGTGCGTAGGCGTCGCTCGACATTGCTGTGGAGACAGTCCAGGTCGAAGTAGAGCACCTGTTTCGATGTCTGTTTCTGAAGAGCGAGGGCCAGGTTCAGAGCCACGGAGGTGCGACCCATGCTGGGCCGCCCGCCAAAGAGAGTCAGCTCACCGGGTCGGCAGAAGGTGTCGAGAAGT
>CAZEIY010000691.1:511-958 GCA_964512375.1 uncultured Rickettsiales bacterium
CCGAGGCGATGGAAACCTGGCTGGAGGAAAGAGGCATGGCTCTGCTCAGGATGAAGGGAAACCCCAGTGTAGTATTTGGCCATCAAGCGTAGAGGACAGGAAGTGTCCTGGAGTGCGCCCAGGGCTGCAAGGTGAGCGAAGGCCTCAGTCCAGCTCGGCCCGCCTGATCAGTCCGACCAGGAAGAACAGGACGAGCGCGGTACCCGACGGAGCAGTCACCGCACTACAGCCACAGTCACCGCCGGATTCTTCGCCGGACTCGTCCGTATCCCCGTCGGTGTCCGTGTCGGTATCCGTGCCTGTGCCTGTGCCTGTGTCTGTGCCTGTGTCTGTGCCCGTGTCGCTCTCGCACCCGAATGTGGACTTGAAGTCGATAGCAAGGGTGGGGCCGCTCGGGCTGGAGTGCTGAAGGGCACCGACGTGGGGCGGGTCAGTGCGGGATGAACC
>CAZEIY010000691.1:968-2265 GCA_964512375.1 uncultured Rickettsiales bacterium
GTGCTGACCCCGCTCGTGGTGAGTACGCCGCCATCGATGGGCCAGTAGTCACCCGTCCAGCAGGAGCCGTCGCAGAAGACATTTCCGTCCATCGGAATCCCGCTCGTCGCCGAAATGGCGGACACGGTGGTGGCATTGTCCTGCAATTCGTGGCCGAGACCAGCCTGCCAGGCGTCCGAGGCAAGCCCGACTTCGCCGTCGAAGGTATTGCCCACGATCTGTACATCACGGGTGACTCCCCGGTCGCCGTAGTCGTAGACATAGAGCGCGTAAGTCAGGTCGCCCGAGACGATATTGTTGCGGACCACTGCAGGACCGCCGCCGATCTCGAGCGTGTTATTCACCCGAGAGTCGACCAGATAGTTTCGCTCGACCACCGAGACGGAGCTGTCGACGAAAGACCCAAAGATGTGGATGGCGGGCCCCTGGGTGTCGTGGATCACGTTGTCGGCCAGCGTTCCCCAGGAATCGACCTTGACCTCGACGCCGTAGCCCACGCCTGAGCTCGTGACGCCGTCGATGAGGTTGTCTTCAACCAGGAAGTCTGTCGCGACACAGGACTCCGAGCCGCTCTGGCAGCCGAGGTAGATGCCGGTGGCCTGTAGATCGGTGAAGGTGTTGCCTCGTATGACAATGCCATCGCTATCCGAGGTATTCGCGGCGATGCTGATGCCGCCGACCTGCTCGAAGCTGCAGCCCTCCACATAGGTGCGGTCACCCGACTTGATCTTGATCGCGTCAATATTGGCGTTGGTCGGGCCAAAGTGGAGATCCAGTAGCGTGACATCACTGGCATTCACGTCGACGACATTGCTGGATGAGCCCGAGTAGACCACGCTGGCGGACTCGCCGCGTACCGTGACGGAAGCGGAGGTGATGTTGCAGGGGCCTGGGTGCTCACCAGACATCAGGACGATTTCATCGCCGGGAGCCGCCCCGTTGACCACAGAGCACCAGTCCTCGCCAGGGCTCACTTCAATGGTCGCGGCCTGGGCGACGATCGGAGGGAAGAGCAGGACTGCTGCGGCCCACCTGAACATCCACTTGCCTGGGGAAGGCGATTCAGGAGCAGGGGGGCGCACAACAATGATTGGCATAGCTCGCCGATCTTCTGACGTGTTCTACGCGCTCTCTGCCGCACAGACGTTGTACGCGTCCGCCTCGCTTCGACGACGCGAGGCAAGGCAAACGCTCAGGCACAACAGGCTCCAGATCCCCATCGGCGCGCTTCGACCTCCACCACATCCACAACTTGAGCCTTCGAGATCTTCGAGGTATTCGGGGGCATCGGAGTCTT
>CAZEIY010000692.1:0-2263 GCA_964512375.1 uncultured Rickettsiales bacterium
TGCAACGGCATCATTGAACCCGACCTGACTAATCAAGAAGTCACCTGGTACGAGGACCTGGATGGCGATGGCTACGGCAACGGCAATTCATGGACCACCAACTGCAACCACCCCATCGGATTCGCAGCGGATCCTGGCGACTGCGACGACGGGGACCAGTCACTTAATCCCGGCGCCACCGACGTCTGTGAAGACGGAACGGACCAGGACTGCGACGGTGCGGATGAGGTGTGCCCGGTAGATAACGACAACGACGGCTACAGCCCCCCTGAGGACTGCGACGATAGCAATGCAAGCATTCACCCAGGCGCTTGGGACCCCCCTGGAGGCGACGACCTCGATTGTGACGGCGACCATGGCGCCATAGGTGCAGGAGTCTCAGGTCGCATTTTCACCTCGGAGTGCGTCTCTTCCGGCAGCAACAGGGGCTTTTCTGTGGGTCCCGCCGGCGACTTCTGGGGCAACGGTGTCCCCGACCTGGTATTCGGCAACCCCTCCTGCAACCCCGGTGCCGGGACCGCTTCCGGACGTAGCTATCTCTGGCGCTCGAACGGGGGGAGCGCCGCAGCAGGGATCGGCGACGTGCTCCCCGCTGTAGGTGCATCCGAAGTACTTGGCGTGCAGGGCACCTACGGCGCATACCTTGAAGGTGACAGCGACACCTCCACCGGCTACTCGGTGGCGCTCGGAGGTGATGTCAATGACGATGGCCTCAGCGACATGCTGATCGGTGCCCCTGGCCCGGATGCCTCCAACAACGGAGGTGGAGCCGTCTACCTGATTCTCGGAAGAGAGACTGGGGCCCTCGTGCCAGGAGGCACGACAGCGATCGGGCTCTCTGCAGTAGCCGCAGACCGCACCTTCTACAGCACGAACCCATGGGATAACGTGGGCGAAAGCGTTGCCTGGGCTGGAGATGTCGATGGCGATGGCTACGACGAAATCCTCATCGGCGCACCTCACTACGGCAACAACGAGGGTCGTGTCTACCTGTTAGATGGTCAGACGATCGCCAGCCCAGTGACATCGTCATCAGGTTGCCCCGGCACCTTTTGCCGAGACCTGTCCAGCCTGACGTCCAGCGACACCACGTTCACCGGCGCTGCCGACAGCAAGCTGGGAGGGGTCATCGCCGCAGGCAAGGACATCACCGGCGATGGCAGACCCGATCTGGCCCTGGGCGCACCCAACGACGACACCGTGTACCTGTGGTTCAGCGACATCCTAAATAGCTCCTCCTCTCCTACCCTCGGTGGGAATTGGTCGACCTTCACCTCCAGCATGCAGCTACAGGGGACCGTAACGGGCGGTCAGTTCGGACAGAGCCTGGTGATGCTCGACGACCTCCCCACCGACACCAACTCATTTAGCTGCTGCGGTTCAAGTACTTGCCCGATTGATTTTGATTGTTCGGGTGGAGAGACCGCAGAACTCCTGATCGGCCAACCGGACACGTCGGGGAGCCACCCAAGAGCCTTTCTCATGCACAGCAGCACGATCCTGGAACAATGGTCCCTTGGCGGAACTGCTCTGAACGCGAGCGCGGGCACGTCCATCAGCTTCACCCCTGGCACGAGCACTGGCTCGACCGAAGGCTTCGGTGGCGCACTCGCCGCCGGCGACGTCGATGGCGATGGCCAGCCTGACCTGCTCATCTGCGCGGACCACGCAGAAGTCGGCGGAGACTCTGAGCGGGGCAGGGGCTTCCTCTATCTGGGCAACACCCTCTCGGCAAACTCAAACCTTGGGGGAGAGGATGCCAGCTACATCTTCCACGGCGAGTCGGCAGGAGACCGATTCTGCTCGTCAGCTACTTTCCCAGGCGACATCGATGATGATGGCAGGAATGACGTGCTGATCGGCGCTGAGAGAGCCGGTAACTCGGTTGGCAAGGCCTACCTGTTCAGCCCTGGGGCCCCACTCTGACCCGATATTGAGACGAAGATCAGGGATACCTTGGCGTTCACCGGGCTATGCTGAACCTCGATTCCTTACAGAAAGGAAGATAGTTATCTCGTTACTGACCTCCAACGACGCATGTCGTCGACCCTGATGGAACGACACTTCCTACTGTCACTAGTCCTCGTGTTGCTGCTCATAGGCTGCAACGACTCGCACATCGAAGGCCATGCCCCCGGTGAGTGCAGCGACCGTACCGACAACGATGGGGACGGCCTGTACGACTGCGATGACAGCGACTGTGCGGGTGCACCGGTATGTCAGGGTGACGATGACGACAGCACCATCTCTGACGACGATGATG
>CAZEIY010000693.1:0-680 GCA_964512375.1 uncultured Rickettsiales bacterium
TACAGCACTGAGACTTGGCCTCCCAAGCGGTAGGCAGCGATAAACAGCAGGGTCACGCTGACGTACAAGGCGACACCCAGGACAAAGTAGGATTTGCCACTGGTTTGCGATAGACCGATTTGGCTGCTGCGTTGATAAAACAGCTGACCCAGTGCGCCCAAGAAAGCGGCGATTTGAAAAATCATCAGCGGTAGAAACAAAGAAGTGGGCATGGCTCCGACTTTCGGTCAGTGGGCAAAATGAACCGCCCCAGGTTTTCCGGAGAGCGTTTCAGTTGGGAACAGCCACCATGGCGGTCCCAAATTTTTGATTGTAGTACAGATCCTCAAACTCCGCAGGTGGAATATTGCTGTACAGGGAGCGAAGTTCCAGGAGTGTGGGAACCACGTTTGCGCGGACGGAGCGTGCCAACCAGCATCCTGTGGCGACGGCTTCTGCAACGGGGATGATACGGAGTGCACTACCTGTGCCAACACCTATCGGAAGCAACGATTGCGTCTCTCAAAGTGGCCGTTCGACAAGGCGATTAAGTCGTCGCAACGAACTGATATGAAAGGCCGATACGCTGCAGCCAGAGCGACCGGCGACCGAAGGGACCGAAGAGGGGCTCCTTTTCATAGGTCTTTCGGGCCACGGCGACGCCGTCGCTCGTGGTCTCGAATGCCGCGGTGAGGCTGGGC
>CAZEIY010000693.1:690-2248 GCA_964512375.1 uncultured Rickettsiales bacterium
GGATGTTGTGGGCGAAGCGGGTTCCCTTGAGCATGAAGTATTTCAGTAAGCCTTGCAGCTCCGCCGCAGAGAGGGAGCGGTCGCCGAGGTAGTGCGCAACATATAGATTACTGGCCCCGCGGGGCTCGCGGCGCTCATCCAGTTCATATAGCCGCTGAAAAGATCCGCAAGATAGTAAGACCGTCCCAGATTGCATGCGTCCCAGATTGCATGCGCTTTGCAACCGGTTCAAGATCGTAACACCGCCCAAAAGATCCGCAAGATAGTAAGACCGTCCCAGATTGGAAGGGCTACGCGTATGCTGAGCGCTTCGTGCTCTCCATCAAGTCCGAGTGCCTCAGCCGCTTCGTCCCTCTCGGCGAGAACCACCTCCGTCACGTTGTCACGGAGTACACCGCTCACTATCACGGCGAGAGGAGGCGACAAAGCAGGTCGAGCACCAGCCAGGGTCGTTCCGTAGTCGACGACCTGGTTCTGAAGAGGGAGAAGGGCCAGATGCCAGGCATCTGACACCTGCGGACCCGTCGCCGTAGCTTCTCAGCCTCGCGGCATCCGCCCTTGTGGCCGAGATCGCAGGCCTTCAGGAAGAAGAGCCGGGCGCGCGTACGATCGCGGGCGACTATACCCCGACCCCCCCGATAAGCGTGACCGAGACCCTGGCAAGCATCCTCGCTGCCCGCATTGCAGGCACCCACCCGGATTTTCAAGGCCCGACCGACGTACTCATGGGCCCTCTCGACGCTCTTCGCTACGCCCTTGCCCAGGCGGTACATGTCGCCGAGACGCTCACACTCGAACGCGTCGCCTTTTCCGCAGAGGGCATCGAGGAGGGCCAGACGCCTGGCCCGCGCCGCGGCGGCGGCCTCCGGGTCGGTCTCATCGAGCGCCTTGGCCACGCGCTCGCAGGCGTCGGTCTCCCCGGCGTCGCAGGCGGACTCCATGAACCCGATGCCCCTGGTGACATGCTCCAACGCCCCCACCCCGTCGGCCAATACCCCGTGCCCGGCCGCGTCGATGCCCTTGCGCTGCAGGTCAGCAGCGTTAAAGCAAGCCTCGACGTCGCCCTTTCCGCAGCGCCTTGACCAGCACTTCAAAGCCTTGTCGTACGCCCGGCGTGCCTTCTTCGCGTTCTTGTCCGTGCCCTCTCCGTCGGCATGCATCCGCCCCAACCAAAGGCAGCCGATGGCGTAGCCGGCGTCACAGGAGGCGCCGAAGGCGACCAGTGCCCGGTCGAGTCGCTTCGGTCCGGATTTACCGTAGTAGTCGCTACGACCCTGGTAGAAGAGAGACTCGCCGGGCTCCGCGCTAGCCTGGGACGGGAGGAGCGCGGACGCCGCGATGATAGACGCCACGATGAATCGTCTGGTCCCTGCTCTCGATAAGGCGCTCATCTGTTACTCCGCGCTAGGTGCATTGGGGCCCGAAGCCGTATGGGCCCCTCAATGCCCCAAAGTGTCGCGCGGTTCGGAGAAGAGTACAAATGGAGACAGGGGGGGCAAGGGCCGTGAGCCCGGTGCCGCATCCGGACCGCTCCCAAGGACCTACCAGCGGCGCATGC
>CAZEIY010000694.1:0-521 GCA_964512375.1 uncultured Rickettsiales bacterium
TTTGTCGTCGGGCAACGATTCCTGCGCAATACCCCTCGCGAGCGCGCGACACCAATCTAGGTGAGCGAGCCTTTTCAAAGACGGCACAGAGTAGTCGGGGGGATCGTCCTGTCAACGTGTGCTTGCGGGCGGCACACGGTTGGGGGGTAGGATGTCCCTGCAACGGAGGAAATATGCGCAACCGACCAAGCTCTCTAGTCGACGCCTTGCTGCTGCCCTTGTTCTTGGTGTTTCTTTGCTGTGGTTGCACACCTTCGGAGTGCCCGTCGGGCACCAACTGTGGAGTTAGTCCCGACGACGACGACTCTGCGTTCGGTGACGATGATGATGTGGCGGGGGACGATGACACATCGGACGATGATGACTCTACTGACGTAGAGAATCCCTTCGGCGGGTCTCTCCATGAGGGGGACTACACGGGGCTGTGGGATTTGAGCTACACCGGGGCCGATGCTGGCGTGACCTTCTGCTCGGGGAGCACTGACATCAACATCAGCGCGAACGGCACGGTCTCTGGTCAA
>CAZEIY010000694.1:531-2248 GCA_964512375.1 uncultured Rickettsiales bacterium
GATGGAGCCCGAGGCAACCATCTCGTTCTCGGCGCTCGCCGAGATGACTGACATCGGCAACATGAACAGCGGTCAGATCTCGCACACGTTTTCCTACGCATCGTCTGAGGAACTTAAGTTCCTCCTCGATGGCAGCGCGTCGCAAGGCATGCTCGACCTGGATTGGAGTGGGATGCTGCCGCTGCCAGACGGTGAGCGAACTTTTTCCGGTCATGTGAGCGCTGAAATCACGAACCGTTGAGCGCGCCTGCGAAGACGCCCGCGAAGAGGCTCCGCGCCCACCTGACCCTCGCGCTCCTTGTCCTGGCGACCTGGACCGCGAGTCTCCACGATGGCTTCGTAAACTTCGACACCCCTTGGATGGTGGTCGAAAATCATCTACTCGATAGCGGACTGCTCTCTGCCGTGGGTGCGGTCCTCTGGGACATGAGTTTTGCGACTCGTCACGCTCTGGGTGCCGAGTACCTGCCCGTGCGCGATCTGTCAGTACTCATCGATCTCAGCCTCTGGCCGACCAGCTACTTTGCGCATCATCTGCACAACCTCGTGCTTCACGTATTGCTTTGTGCGCTGGTGCTCGAGTTGATGGTCGCTCTTCTTGGCATGGAGTTCAGGGCTTGGGTAGCCGCGGCGGTCTTTGCTCTGCACCCCGTACAGACCGAGACCGTGGCCTGGCTCGTCGGTCGCAAGGACCTGTTGGCTGCAATCTTCGTCGTGGCGGGAGTCCTGTTCTGGCTCCACTCGAGAGGTCGCGGGAAGGGTCTGGTGCTGAGCATCGGTTGCATGCTGCTGGCTTGCTGGTCGAAGAACACTGCCATCGTGTTCCCAGCATTGCTGGGTGTCCTTGCTGTCTTTGGAATGGGGGGACGCCCGAACAGGCGATGGTGGCTGGGCTGGCTACCGCTTCTTGGGGTTGGCTTTCTTGTTATTTCGACCTCGCTGGCAGTGGGAGAGCAGATGGGCTTCCTGGCTGAACGTCGCGGCGAGGGTCTGGTCGAAGGGCTGTGGGTGCAGTGTTGGATGATCAGCCACTACTTGTTCAGCTTCGCCTGGCCTTTTGAGCTATCCGTGTTGTACCCCGAGCCAGACCTGCCGCTGGTATTCAGCATCACGCAACTCAGCTCTGTGTTCCTCTGCCTGGCTCTGGCTGCAGTGGTTGTTCTGACCTGGAAGCGCCGGCCATTGGTCGCGCTCGGTCTGAGTTGGTTCGTGGTCGCGCAGTTGCCGACGTCCCAGCTCGTACCACTGCAGAATATTGTCGCCGATCGATACCTCTTCTTGCCGTCTATTGGACTCGCACTGGCCTTGGGAGCCGCGCTGCCATTGGAGAGCCTCGTTGTAGGAAAGCTCCTGATGGTTGGGCTCGGCGCCTTATTGCTGGTGCTCAGCATTCAGAGCAGGGAGCGATCCGCGGTCTGGCAGGACTCGGTGGAGCTGTGGGGCGATGTGGTTCGTAAGCACACGTATTTGGGTAGGGGGTACGCGGCCCAGGCCGGGGCGCTACGTGCAGCAGAGCGCGAGGGCGAGGCGAGCACGGCGCTTGAACAGGGCCTCAAGCGACTGCCTGATGATCCACTTTTGCAGGAAGCTCGCGGACTGGATCTGATGAGACAGGACCGGATGGAAGAGGCCGAGCGTACTCTTCGTAGTGCCCTGAGCGCCGACCCTCGCCTGCGACGAGCGGCGAATAACCTTGCGTTCCTTCTGCACCGTACTG
>CAZEIY010000695.1:0-2247 GCA_964512375.1 uncultured Rickettsiales bacterium
ACCTCCCCCCGCCCTCCCTGCGCTAGGCTTGCTGTCTGGAGGGCGTCGTGAAGTTCGAAAAGCTGTGGATGCTGTTGCTTGCCTGTCTGCTGCTCTCGCCTGGAAGCACGTCTGCCGATGTCGACGAGAGCATCGAGGAAGCACTGCAGCCGGCCCGAGGGGGCCCGAAACACAGCGTCACGGGTACACGCTGTCCGAAAGGTACGAAGCTGGTCGGAAAGCCCCCCCCCAAGGGGGAGGAGCAGTTCTGTCAGCACAAGAAGGAAGGGCACAAGACCGGTCCTTATGCCCGTTGGAACTCGCTTGGGAAGTTGGCGGTTTCAGGTGCCTATTTTCGAGACCAGCCCTATGGGGAGTGGACAAAGTGGGGGTTGAAGGGCGAGGTCACTGCTCATATTGGTCAGAGCGACCCCGGCAAGACCCGCCTGCATTGTGACGCCGGGATAGATTTGTTGGTGGACGATGGCAATGCCAGGCTTGCTTTCAAGATCGCAGAGGTTTCCGACTCCGGGGAATGGACCCTCTTCGGCTCACGTGATGAGAGAGCTTGCGCCGCTCGGCTCTGTTCTGCGGTGCATTCGGCCTTCCCAGGCAAGCTGTTCTGCGAAGCTCACCTCGCGTCACTTCTGGACAGCCAGCTCCTCGTGGAGGCATCGGAGTATTTCGCCACTCTCGACTTCGAGGGTGATCAGCGGAGTCTGTGGTCTGCCCAGATCGATGGAGAAAGGCTGAGAGCCCTTTCCAGGTGGCGGGCAATGGAGCCTGACTGGGAAGGGCCAGAGAATGCGGCAGATCTCCAGGAGCTCAGGGCCTCATCCGCGGACTTTGAGCGGTACCTGGGCGCAGACTGGGTAAAGGAGACTGAGGGGCTCATCGCCCAATCGGTAACTGACAGCGTGCGCCAGGGCTTCGACGACTGGAAGACCCAGTGGATGATTGGGACTCCCCCTGAGCCGCAGCTCAGCCTCGTCACCTACATCGAGGCTTGGGCTGTAACCGTCGATGAACTTAGGACCTCCTCTGGGGGCTCGGTTCAAGCGGAGACCTTTCAGGTCGGAGCGCTCTCGGCCCTGCGTACTGAAGTCAAGGTTGTCCTAGAGTCCTTAATCCGGGTGGAGCGGTACCAGGAGTTGGGTGTGTGGGTCGCAGCCTGGAGCGAGTACCTGGACGAAGAAGGCAAGGCCAAGGCCCGCGAAGCCCTCAGCGAGATGCAAGCTCAAGTCAAAGCGGACATCCGGTCCGGGCTTGCCGCTCGGCCGGATGCAGGGGGTCTATCAGCCCTCGCAAAACAGGTCGAAGACTCGGCCTACCTTCTTGACCAAGACTGGCGTCTGGCGACACAAAAGCAGATCTTCAAGGCTGCCAAGGGTGTTGCCGAGAGTGCGCGCAACAAAGCGGAGAGCCGAATTCGAACCTTTTCCGAGGACGCACTCGACGAGGCAGCCGACTATTCGTTTGAGGTAGACGCGGCGCTTGACACGATTGGTGACCTGCCTGAAGAGGCGATCGACGGCAGTTGGTTGAAGACGGCCCAGCAACGAGCGGAGCGTTTCGATACAAAGTGGTCAGACTTGACAGAGAAACTCTTGGAGCAACAGTACGCAGAGGAGGAAGCCAGCGAACGAGAAGAGGAAGCCCGCGAGGAACGAGAGGCTCGAGAAGAGGGACGAAGCCTGGCCAGGAAGTTGGTGGGGAGCTATCTCTGCCACAATGAATCCAGAGCCTACATCCTCAAGTTGAACTCTCCCGGAAGTTTCCGCTGGACTCATGATTCGGGTGAGTGGATCACGGGGGCCTGGAAGGTCCTCGACGAGAGTGTCCACCTTGAAGCGACCAACTCGGACAAGGGTGAGCTAGGAGAGGACTATTCCAAGATCATTTACAAGGTAGCGGGGCGAGGGGGATGCGCCTCCAATCCGTTCTGCGGCGGCGGGAACTGGGATGCTGGGTGGGCGCTCAAGGGGCCCGTTTCCGGTGGTGGCTCGGCGTCGAGGTGGCGACGTTGGGCGGGTTTCTGTCACCCGCGCTAGCAGTGGGTCTCAACTAGAAGATTCCTGCCCACCGGCCGCCCCAGCCCCAGCGTCACTGCCGCCAGGGCAAGGCATGAGCTAATCCCATCCAGCACAACCGACACCTCCCCCCGCCCTGCCTGCGCTAGGCTTGCTGTCTGGAGGTCGTCATGAAGCACGAGAAGCGTATAGGTCCGATAAGAGGCGTTATGTTAACTCTGCTGAGGTAGCGGGGCGT